>NZ_JBZXYT010000021.1:0-70431 GCF_059391765.1 Brachybacterium sp. SYSU DS0246
CTTCCCCTACGATCCGGAGCCCCTCATGTCTCAGCGGAATCTTCCCCCCGCCACCGACTCCACCGCCGATTCCCGGCCGCCCGCGGGCCGGTACCGCCCCCAGCCCATAGCCCCCACCCCCCGCCCCCCCCCACCCCCCCCACCCCCCCCCCCCCCCCCCCCCCCCCCCCCCCCCCCCCGCGCCCCCCCCCCCCCCCCCCCCCCCCCCCCCCCCCCCCCCTTCTCGTTCCCCCGGCGCCTTGGATCCTCCGTCGACGACGTACGCCGTTTTCCCCGTGCCCCTGGTCGGGGATGAACGGCGGGGCAACGCCCGATGAACTCTGGGGCAGCCCGTGTGAGACCCCTCCCGGGGAGGCTGGTCGTTCCGGCGCCGGTGAGATCGGGGGCGGAGGCCACGCGGTGCGGCGCCGCGCCTCCGGGATGTCCGACGCCGGCCGGTATATGGTTGGGCGCGGAAGCCGCCGGTGGGGGCCGGCGACCTCACGGGGAGGTCGCGGACCGGGTCCTGCAGCGCTGTCCGGCACTTCCGCGCCCCCGCTTCCGCGCCTTCCCCTACGATCCGGAGCCCCTCATGTCTCAGCGGAATCTTCCCCCCGCCACCGACTCCACCGCCGATTCCCGCCCTCGCTCGGGCATGACCCGCCGCACGCTGTTCGCCGCCACGGCCGTCGGCGTCCCAACGGCGTCAGCTGCGCTGTCCATGTCGCCGGCCGTCGCCGACCCCTCGGTCACGGACGGGGAGACCCGCATCCTGGACGTACCGCTCGCGGACTACGCGCTGATCGACGTCGACGGCGGGCAGGCACGCGATCTTCCCGAGCAGCCGGCGACGATGGTCGGCCTCACCTGGCCGGCGGATTCAGAGGCCCCGGCCGTGCACGCGCGCGGTCTCGGGCAGGACGGGAACTGGACCCCGTGGTGCGAACTCGAGATCGCCGAGGACCCGGACAGCGGCGAGGAGGCCCCCGGCACGGAGCTGGCGTGGCTGGGCGTGGTCTCGGCGCTGCAGATCCGCGCCGACCTGGACGGCGGGGACGTGACCTCCGAGGCCACGGCGCACATCGTCACCACGTCGCCGACCGAGGGCGATGAGATGGTCGGAGACTTCAGCGGGCCGTACACCTCCCAGTCGCAGTCACAGGACCTGCAGGCACAACCGCGGATGATGTCGACCCGCGCCGCGGCGAACCCTGCCACTCCACTGCTTCCCGGCTCGACACCGTCCTTCGTCGCGCGTGCGACCTGGGGTGCCGATGAGGGCAGGACAGGAGCCACGTACGGGCGCGACGAGCTCAAAGCCGTGATCATCCACCACACCGCGGGCACCAACAGCTACAGCAGCAGTGAGTCCGCGCAGATCGTCCGGGGCATTCACACGTACCACACGCGCACCCTGGGGTGGGCGGACATCGGGTACAACATCCTGGTCGACAAGTACGGTCGGATCTTCGAGGGCCGCAGCGGCGGCCTCCACCGCAACATCCAGGGTGCCCACGCCACGGGATTCAACCGCGGCTCCTTCGGCATCTCCGTGCTGGGCCACTACAGCTCCACCGAACCTTCCGCCGCGGCGCGGGACGCGGTCTCCCGGATCCTGGCGTGGAAGCTCCTGAGCACGTTCGAAGAGCGCGTGTGGAGCACGTCCACCTGGAGTTCGATCGCCAGCGGCACCCGCTTCGACGCCGGTTCCACGCAGACCCTCGCGAAGGTGATGGGCCACCGCGATGTGAACCACACCGAGTGCCCCGGGTACCAGCTGTACCAGGAGTTCGACCGGATCCGTGGCGATGCGCAGTACTACATGGACCGCGGGTGGAAGCATCACCTGACGGCGTTCAAGGCCGCAGGGGGAGCGGCGAAGCTCGGCACCGTGGTCCGCAGCGCCTACAGCACGGGAACCTACTGGGTCACGGTGCTCACCAAGGGGCTCGTGATGCACAGGGGTGCGGAGAAGGCCGTCGGCTACGTCAGCGAGGTGGCCCAGGAGTGGCAGCCCTCCTGGGGGCGCCCGACGAGCTCCGTCTCCCACCGGGGCGGCAAGAGCTACCAGTCCTTCGAGAACGGCGTGGCCGTCAAGTCGGGCAGCTCTGTGAGCTTCCAGGAGTCCCGCTTCGTCGACGTCCCCCCGGGCATGATGTACCGCGAGGAGATCGAGGAGCTCGCCGAGCGCGGTATCACCACCGGCTGGCCGGACGGCACCTACCGTCCGCTGGACCCGATCCAGCGTGATGCGATGGTCGCCTTCGTCTACCGCGCTCTCGGATCCCCGCGCTTCACCCCGCCCAGCCGATCACCGTTCTCGGACATGCCACCGAGCCGCATGTACTACAAGGAGATCACGTGGGCGCATGCGGAGGGCATCGTCGAGGGCTGGTCCGACGGCACGTTCCGTCCCACCGCCTCGATCGAGCGCGGCGCGGTCGCGGCATTCCTGTACCGTGCCTCCGGGCGGCCGTCCTCGGGGACCTCGAACCCGTTCCGGGACGTCCCCTCGAACCATCAGTTCGCGAGGGAGATCAGCTGGCTGGCCTCCACGGGCATTAGCACCGGCTGGTCGGACGGCACCTTCCGCCCGGTGGAGCCGATCGCCCGGGACGCGATGGCCGCCTTCATGATCCGCTGGATGGAAGAGCGCGGGCTCTGAGGCGACGAACTGGCTGCCCGCCGGGAAGGAGATGCCGGTGAAGGTCGCCGTGCTGTGCGATGTCGATCAGACCGTCTACCACGTGGGGGACGAGGCCATCGCGACGATGACCTCCCGGCGGCTGGCCGCTCGAGGGTTCGACGTCGTGCGCATCTCCCGGCACGAGAAGTACGGGCCCGACGGCACGGCCCCGGCGTCGGCCATCCCGGCGCTCACCTTCCCGTGGCCGCTCGAGGATCGGGCGAGGTACCTCGAGGAGATCCGGGCAGTGCTCGCGGGAGAGCTCGATGCCCTTCCGGCCGAGGACAAGCTGTTCGGCATCATCGAGCGCCTCCGTGCCGTGGATGCGCTGGTGATCGGCGGCGGCGGGAGCCTCACCTCCCGCTACGGCTGGCTGCTCGACGAGCGCGTGGCCACCGCCGAGGTGGCGCACTCGCTCGGCAAGCCGGTGATCCTCAGCGGCCAGAGCCTGGGGCCGGAACTGACCGACACCGACCGCGACAGCGTGCGCCGGCTGCTCGAGCTGTGCTCGGTCGTCGGCCTGCGGGACCACCACAGCGTGGGGATCGCCCGCCGGCTGTGCCCGGACCACCCGGCGCTCGTGCACACGCTCGATGACGCCATCGGCCTCGAGCCGGAGGCTCCGCTGGACCCCGATCTGATCAGCGTCACGCTGGGCGGGGACGGTGATCCGTTCCCGCGGGCCGACTACGTCGCGGTGGCCGCCGCGGTGATCGAGGAGCTCGCCCGGCGCACCGGTGCCCGCGTCGAGCTGGTTCCCCACATGGCGGACCCCGATACCGGCGGGGGCGATCTGCAGGTCCACCGCGAGGTCGCCGACCTGCTGACGGTGCCGGCCACCGTGTGCCCGATAGAGCCCGACACCGCGGCCGCCGCACGCACCGCCCGCGCCGCCTGGGTGGTCACCACGCGTTTCCACCCGGTCGTCTTCGGAGCCGCCGCCGGGGCCTCGGTGCTGGCGATGCCACTGAACCGCTACGGCGCCTCCCGCATGGACGGCGCCCTGCGGAACCTGGGCCTCGCCGGCGGAGTGGTCCCGCTGGCCGCCCTCTGGGACCCCGTCGGCGCCGGCCCGTCCGATCTGGTCGGTTCCGTGGTCGACGCCCTCGTCGCGGCCCGGGAGAGCGAGCGCGCCCATCTCGAGGCGGTGCGCCCTGCGCTGCTCCAGGCCGCCGCGGACTGGTGGGACACCGTGGCCTCGGTGCTGCGCGCACAGGACGGGTCAGCCGGGCGGGGCAGCGCCACCGCGGTCGAGGCCTCCAGCATGCCGGCTGTCGCCGACCCTGTCGGGGCCGGGATCGAGCCGCACCAGCGCTGGCCCCACGAACTGCGAGAAGAGCTCGCACCGTGGATGACCACGACCGGGACGCCGGCCCCGGAGCCGTCGGTCTCCATCATCATGCGCACCCGCGACCGGGCCCGGATGCTGGATCGGGCCCTGCAGGACGTCCTGGCCCAGACGCGGCAGGACTGGGAGCTGGTGATCGTCAACGACGCCGGGGATCGCCGCGGCGTCGACGAGGCCGTCGCACGCTATGAGGCGGAGAGCGGCGGACGCATCCGGGTGCTGCACCGCGAGCGCTCCACCGGGATGGAAGCGGCGAGCAACCACGGCCTGCGCGAGTCCACCGCGCCCGTGGTCTCCGTCCATGACGACGACGACACCTGGCACGCGACGTTCCTCCAGGAGACTCTCGCCCATCTCGCGGCGCATCCGGAGCAGGAGGCCGTCGTGGTGCGCACCCTGGTGGTCTACGAGCACGAGACGCCCAGCGGCTTCGTGGAGGACGAGGCGTTCCGCTCGTGGCCGGAGCTGGAGGGCGCGCGGCTGCTGGACTACATCGCGGTCAACCGCCACGCGCCGATCGCGATCCTGCACCGCCGCCGCGTCCACGAGAGCGTCGGCGAGTTCGACGAATCCCTGCCCGTGGTGGGTGACTACGCGTTCCATCTCGAGCTGCTGCAGCGCTTCGACGTCGGATTCCTCGACCGTCCCCTCGCGCAGTGGCGGCACCGGCCCACCGCCACCGGGCCCAGCAGCAACTCGATGTTCAGCCTCAGCCACGGCCACCGCCACTTCGACGCGGAGCTGCGCGAGCGGTACTTCCGCGAGTGGACCCGCGAGCACGGGATCGGGCTGCCGATGTTCCTCTCGAAGAACACCGAGACCCTCCTGGGCCACAGCGAGGAACGCGTCCTCGAGGAACTGCGCGCCGTGCGCGAGGAGCTCGGCGCCACCCGGGCGGAGCTTGCCGAGCTCCGTGAGGAACGGGCCGGCGCCGAGCTGACCGGGACGGGTGGCCGGGCCGTACGGGCGGCCGGACGCCTGGGCCGACGTGCCCTCGACGACGCTCGACGTGCCCTCGGTGATGGCCGGCGCGCTCTCGGGCGACGTCCGCCCGGCTGAGGGAGCAGGCTCTCGGGCCATAGCCCTGTCTGGTCTGCCCACGCCGTTCGTGCCCCGTCAATCCATCGCGCCACGCCGCGCAGTTCCACTGATCTGTGCCGAGCTCGGCACGTTTCGGTGGAACGGATCGGCGAGTCGGGATGGTGCGGGCCGAGCGAGGCCGGCGAGTCGGGATGGTGCGGGCCGAGCGAGGCCGGTGAGTCGGGATGGTGCGGGCCGAGCGAGGCCGGTGAGTCGGGATGGTGCGGGCCGAGCGAGGCCGGTGAGTCGGGATCGGGCGGGCTGAGCGAGGCCGGCGAGCGATGTGAGGTGAGTGCGATGGGTGCTGAGGCGCAGCTCAGCCGAAGTGACGCGGCAGAGTCGCCCCGCGCAGCTCCTCCAGCTCGCGCAGCGGGAAGGCGGCGACGCCCTGGATGTCGAGCGTGTCGCCGCCGGTGGAGCCGAGGCGCAGCTGCGGCACCCCGTGCTCGGCGCACAGCGCCGCCAGGCGCTCCTCACGCTCTGCCGGGACCGCGACCAGGGCCCGAGCCTGGGACTCGGAGAACAGTGCCGTGGGCAGATCGACTCCGTCCCGTGCCCGCAGCGCCTCCAGATCGACGGTCGCGCCCGTGCCGAAGCGCGTCGCGGCCTCGACCAGGGCCTGCGCGAGCCCGCCGTCGGAGAGGTCGTGGGTCGCGGCGGCGAGGCCTTCCTGGGAGGCGGCCACCAGGACCTGGGCGAGGGCCCGCTCCGCCTCCAGGTCGACCTGCGGGGGCAGCCCGCCGAGGTGGCCGTGGATGACGTCGGCCCAGGCCGAGCCGGACAGCTCCTCGCCAGTGGTGCCGAGCAGCAGCACCGAGAGTCCGTCCTCCTGCCAGCCCGCGGGCACGCGCCGGGCGACGTCCTCCAGCACGCCCAGCACGCCGACGACCGGAGTGGGGTGGATGGCGGAGTCGATGCGGCCGGGCTCACCCGTGGAGTTGTACAGCGAGACGTTGCCGCCGGTGACCGGGACGCTGAGGATCTCGCAGGCCTCCGCGAGGCCGCCGATGGCCTCGACCAGCTGCCACATGGGGCCCGGGTCCTCGGGGGAGCCGAAGTTCAGGCAGTCGGTGACCGCCAGCGGCGTCGCGCCTGCAGCGGCGACGTTGCGATAGGCCTCTGCGAGGGCCAGCTGCGCGCCGGTGCGGGGGTCGAGCTTGGTGTAGCGGCCGTTGGCGTCGGTCGCCAGGGCGACGCCGCGGCCGGTGGTCTCGTCGACGCGGATCACGCCGGCGTCGTCGGGCATCGCCAGCGCCGTGTTCCCGCCGACGTAGCGGTCGTACTGGTCGGTGACCCAGCCCGTCGCGGCCAGATTGGGGGAGGAGATCAGGTCGCGCAGAGCCTGGGCGATCTCCGAGGCGCCCTGCGGCCGGGGGAGGGCCTCGGCACGATCGGCCTGCAGGGCGTCCTGCCAGTCGGGGCGGGAGTACGGGCGGTCGTAGACGGGGCCGTCGACCGCGACCGTCGAGGGGTCGACGTCGACGATGCGGCGACCGTGGTGATCGATCGTCAGCCGTCCTTCGCCGGTGACCTCGCCGATCACGGCGGCCTCGACGTCCCACTTGGCGGTGATCGCCTCGAACTCGGCCAGCTTCTCGGGGCGCACCACGGCCATCATGCGCTCCTGCGACTCGCTCATGAGGATCTCGCCGGCGTTCAGGGTGGGATCACGCAGCAGCACGTTCTCCAGATCGATGTGCATGCCGGAGTTCCCGTTGGCCGCGAGCTCGCTGGTGGCGCACGAGATGCCGGCGGCGCCGAGGTCCTGGATGCCCTCGACGGTGTGGGCGGAGAACAGCTCCAGGCAGCACTCGATGAGCACCTTCTCCATGAAGGGGTCGCCCACCTGGACGCTGGGTCGCTTGACGGGCCCGCCCTCGTCGAAGGTCTCCGAGGCCAGGATCGAGGCGCCGCCGATGCCGTCACCGCCGGTGCGGGCTCCGAACAGCACGACCTTGTTGCCGGGTCCGGTGGCCGAGGCCAGATGGATGTCCTCGTGCCGCAGCACGCCCAGGCACAGGGCGTTGACCAGGGGATTGGTCTGGTAGGCGGGGTCGAACACGGTCTCCCCGCCGATGTTGGGCAGGCCCAGGGAGTTCCCGTAGCCGCCGACGCCGGAGACCACGCCGTGGACCACGCGGGCGGTGTCGGGATGGTCGATGGCACCGAAGCGCAGCTGGTCCATGACGGCGACGGGTCGCGCGCCCATGGAGATGATGTCACGCACGATGCCGCCGACGCCGGTGGCCGCGCCCTGGTACGGCTCGACGTAGGAGGGGTGGTTGTGGGACTCGACCTTGAAGGTGACCGCCCAGCCGTCGCCGATGTCGACGACGCCGGCGTTCTCGCCCATGCCCACCAGCAGCTTCTCCCGCATCGCGGCGGTGGTGCGCTCGCCGAAGGTGCGCAGATGCTTCTTGGAGGACTTGTACGAGCAGTGCTCCGACCACATCACCGAGTACATGGCCAGCTCCGCGTTCGTCGGTCGCCGTCCGAGGATCTCGCGAATGCTGGCGTACTCCTCGTCCTTGAGGCCCAGCGCCGCGAAGGGCTGCGCCTGCTCGGGGGTCGAGGCGGCGACGTCGACGGTGTCGACGTCGCCGTCCCCGGGTCGGCTTCCCGAGGGGACGGTCGCAGAGGCGTGGGCGTGGTCAGCGGTCATCGCGGGATCGGATCCGTTCATCACGGGGACAAGGAGAGCCGGCGCGACCTCACGGGAGCCGTCGCGGCCCGCCCAGTCTACGAGCGTTCGCGCGCAGCCGAGCCGCGGCCGCGCGCCTCGCGCCGGGCCTTCTTCTCCTTATCGCGCAGCGCCTTCTCGCTGACCGGCGCGTCGTGGGCGGCCCGCTGGGCGCGGTAGTAGGCGGCGGCCTCGTCCTGGCGCTCCTGCTCCCCGCCGAGGGCGATCGGAGCGCGGACATGACCGGGACGGATGTCGAAGGCCGCGACCAGGTCCAGCGCGTGCGGGCGCAGCCGCCACAGCAGCCGCCGCACATCGGAGCCGATCTGACGTCCGCGCTGGGAGGAGATCATCCCGCTGAGCAGGAACCAGGCCAGGTCGTCCTCGATGGTGCTGAGGCCGTAGAGGTCGCGCACGTCCGTCAGAACGGCGCGGGAGCCCTCATCCTCGAGATCTTCGATGCCCGCGGTGAAGGCGCGCCAGCGCACCAGATCGGCGTGGGCGCGTGCCGCCTCCAGCATCTCCACCTGGTGCTTGTTGACCTCGGCGGCCGCGTCGGCGGGATCCATCTTCGCCGCGGGGCGCAGCGCGAGGGCGACCTCCTCGACCTTCACCCGCGCGCGGGCGGTGAGCATCTCCTCCTGGAAATCGCGCGATCGCATCGAGTCGAACGCACGACGGGTGCTGCCGCGGTCGCTGAGGTCCTGGGCGAGCCGTGCCCAGGGAGTGTGCCGCTTGGCCAGCACCTCGGCGCGCTTGGCGATGAAGCGGCCGATGCCGGCGCGGTCCACGCTGCGCAGCTCGGAGGTGTAGTCGCTGAGCAGGCGCTTGGCGACCAGCTGCAGCAGGACGGTGTTGTCACCCTCGAAGGTGGCGTACACATCGAGGTCCTGGTGCAGGCCCACCAGCTGGTTCTCGGCCATGAAGCCGGCACCGCCGCAGGCCTCGCGGCACTCCTGGATGGTGTCCAGGGCGAGACGCGTCGAGGTGGGCTTCAGCGCCGCGGCCAGGGTCTCGAGGTCCTCACGGGCCTCGGGCTCCTCGGTGCGTCCGGAGAAGACGTCGTCGAAGGCCTGCAGCAGCTGCTCATGGGCGAAGGCGCCCGCGTAGGTCGAGGCCAGCTTGGGCAGCAGGCGCTGCAGATGCGCCTGGTAGTCCAGCAGCACGGTGTCCTGGGTGGGGTCGGCCGCGGTGAACTGGCGGCGCTGGCTCGCGTAGGTGATGGCGATGTGCAGGGCGAGCTGGCCGGCGCGCACCGCGGACCCGTCCAGCGACACGCGCCCCTGGACGAGGGTGCCGAGCATGGTGAAGAAGCGGCGCCCGGGGGACTCGATGGGCGAGCTGTAGGACCCGTCGGGGGCGACGTCCCCGTAGCGGTTCAGCAGGTTGGTGCGGGGCACGCGCACGTCCTCGAAGGCCAGGCGCCCGTTGTCGATCCCGTTCAGACCGCCCTTGGGGCCGTCGTCCTCGCTCGAGACCCCGGGCAGCAGCCGGCCGTGCTCGTCCCGCACCGGCACGTAGAAGCAGTGGACGCCGTGGTCGACGCCGCGGGTGATCAGTCGTGCGAACACGGTGGCGGCGCGCGCGTGGATCGCGGCGTTGCCCAGGAAGTCCTTCCAGGCGGCGCGGAACGGGGTGTTGATGACCCATTCCTCGGTGGCGGGGTCGTAGGTGGCGGTGGTGGCCAGGGACTGCACGTCCGAGCCGTGGCCGATCTCCGTCATCGCGAAGGCACCGGGGGTGGTCAGGTCCATCGCATCCGGCACCCACCGCCGCTGCTGCTCCTCGTCACCCAGCTGGACGATCGCGGCGGTGAACAGTCCCCACTGCACCCCGGCCTTGATCTGCAGGGAGGGGTCGGCGACCACGAGCTCCTCGAAGGCCGCGACGTTGGCACCGTTGTCGTTGGGACCGCCGAGGTGCTCGGGGAGCATCGGCCAGGAGACGTTCTCCGCGGCGAGGCTCTGCAGCTGGGTGAAGACCCGCTCGCGATGCTCGGCGACGGTGTGGTCCAGCGGCCGGTGCAGCTCGGGGCGGGCGGCGCGCTCGCGGGCGGTGCGGCGGGTCTCGGCCCAGCGGCCCAGGAGCGCCTCGGAGACCGCCTCGACGTCCAGGCGGGCGGAGCCCTCCGGCGGCACCGGGATGGGGCCGGTGGGTGCGGCGGTGGTGGCGCCCGTGGGGACGGTCGTCGGCCCGGTGGCGGTATCGCTGCTGCTGGAGGCGGTGGTGCCAGCGCTCGCGCGGGAGTGCGGAGTGCGCTGGGCGGGACCGGTGTGCTCGGTGCGAATGGTCATGCGTGCATTCCCTTCATGAGCCAGGTGACGAGGTAGGTGACGAGCTGGTCGGAGGTGATGGGTGCGGGGACAGCGGCGTCGCCGTCGGCGGCCTCGCCGCGCTCCCGCTGCGTGCTGTGCTTCTCGCGCCTGTCGTGGTGCTCGTGGTTCCCGTGCTTGTCGTACTCCTCGAGCTCGGTCATCCAGGTGTCGACCGCGCCCTCGACGAAGCCGACCGCTCCGTGGGCCCACAGCTGCGGGGAGGGGACCTCCTCGGGCAGGAACGTGGTCACCAGGCGCGCCACGGCGTGCAGGAAGTGGTTCAGCCCGTCGCTGGGGCGGGTGACGAAGCGGTAGACGCCGGGGGAGCGCTGCGTGGTCTCGACATAGGCGCGGATCATCGCGCGGATGCGCTCGTCGGCGTCCGGTTTGCGCCCGGCGTCGGACTCGAGCGCCCGCAGCTCCGCGACCAGCTTGCGATGCATGGTGGACAGGATGCTGCGGCCCAGGGCACGTTGCAGGTGCGCCTTGTCCTCGAAGTAGCGGTAGACGATCGACTTCGAGGTGCCGGAGGCCGCGGCGATGTCCTCCATGGTCACGTCCGGGCCCTGCTCGTGGATCAGGTGCCGGGCCACGTCGAGCAGCTCGGCGCGGCGCTGTTCCCGGTGCTGGGCCCAGCGGGCCGACCGTCCGTCCACGGGGGCTTGCGTCGTCGCGTTCACGGAACCTACGGTATCAAGTACCGGCGGTCCTAGGTAAAGTTCTCCGCAGAATCTGGTTCCGCGTCTCCCGACGACCCGACGAGACGTTCTCTGACGAAGAGTCCCACGAAGAGGTGCACAGCAGTGAATGATTTCCCGCGCGAGGCTCTGATCCTCGGTGGCAACCGCATCCCGTTCGCCCGCGCCGGCGGCGCCTACGCTGGCATCTCCAACCAGGATCTGCTCACCGCGACCCTCGAGGGCCTGGTGGCGCGCTTCGGCCTGCAGGGCGCGAAGCTCGGCGAGGTCGCCGGGGGCGCGGTCCTCAAGCTGGCCGGCGACCTGAACCTCACCCGCGAGAGCGCGCTGGGCACGCCGCTGGATCCCCGCACCCCGGCGATCGACCTGTCCAAGGCGTGCGCGACCAGCCTGGAGACGGTCGTCCACATCTCCAACCGGATCCAGTTGGGACAGATCGACTCCGGCATCGCCTGCGGCGTCGACTCCGCCTCGGATTCCCCGATCGAGGTCACCCCGCGCCTGCGCCGGATCCTGCACCGCGCGTTCTCCGCCAAGACCGCCGTGCAGCGCCTCAAGGCACTCGGTGCGATCCGCCCGGCGGACCTCGCCCCGGTCCCGCCGCGCAACGGAGAGCCCCGTACCGGGCTCTCGATGGGTGAGCACATGGCTCTGACCGCTGCTCAGTGGGGCATCGACCGCCAGGCCCAGGACGAGCTCGCGCTCGCCTCCCATCAGCATCTTGCCGCGGCCTACGACGCCGGCTTCTTCGACGACCTGGTCACCGGGTACCGCGGTCTCGCTCGCGACCAGAACCTCCGCCCGGACTCGTCGCTCGAGAAGCTCGCCTCGCTCAAGCCCGTCTTCGGGACGAAGTCCCCGCAGGTCGCCGAACCGACCATGACGGCCGGGAACTCGACGCCCCTGACCGACGGCGCCTCCTCCGTGCTGATGGGCAGCCGGGAATGGGCCGACGAGCGCGGCCTGCGGCCGCTGGCCCGCGTGGTCGATGCCCGCACCGCGGCGGTCGACTTCGTCCACGGTCAGGAAGGGCTGCTGATGGCACCCGTCTACGCGGTGCCGGAGCTGCTCGACGACCACGGCCTGACCCTGCAGGATCTGGACTTCTACGAGATCCACGAGGCCTTCGCCGCCACCGTGCTGGCGACCCTGAAGGCCTGGGAGTCCGACGAGTTCTGCCGCGAGCGGCTCGACCGGGGCGGCGCGCTGGGCGCCATCGACCGCAGCAAGCTCAACGTCGCCGGCTCCTCGCTCGCGGCCGGGCACCCCTTCGCCGCCACCGGCGGGCGCATCGTGGCGACCCTGGCGAAGCTTCTCGACGAGCGTGCCCGGGAGACCGGCCGCGTCCAGCGCGGCCTGGTCTCGGTGTGCGCCGCCGCCGGCCAGGGCACCGTCGCGCTGCTGGAGTCCGTCGCGCCCTGATCCGCCCGCGCGCCGGCCCGGTCATGCGCCGGCCCGGCCGCGCACCGACCCCGCCCCGGCGCCGCCGAGCGCGCCCCACGCCTCCTGGAGGACTCATGACCGACGCCTACACCCGCTTCGTCCGCTCCGGCCCGGGCAGGTTCATCGCCTCCCGCGCCGGCCTGCCCCGGCCCGCGCCGCTGCCGCGCCGCGGCGACCGGCCCGAACCCGTGCTGGGGCCGGTCGTCGTGCTCGGGGAATCGGAGGGCGCCGACGCCGTGGCGCACCTGCTGCTGTCCTGGGGAGCCGATGTCCGGCGCCGCTTCGAGGAGCTGCGCACCGTCGGCTCCGTGGTCGCCGTGCTCGACGAGGTCTCCACCCCCTCGGACCTCGGCCGGATCCTGCTGCCGCTGGCCGGCGCGATGCGCTCGCTCGCGCCCGGCGCCCGCGTGGTGACGATCTCCCGGCCCGCGCGCGGTGAGGACCCGGCCCGTGACGCCGCCCGTGGCGGGGTCGAAGGGTTCCTGCGCTCACTCGCCCACGAGATGCGCGGCGGGGCCACCGCCAACGGCATCCTGGTCGCGGACGGGGTCGGCCTGGACGCGCCGGGCGTGACGGGCGCCCTGAGGTTCCTGCTCTCGGCCCGCAGCGCCTTCGTCGCCGGCCAGTTCCTCACCGTCTCGAGCGAGGCCGGCTCGGCCACCGGGGACGCCGCCGCGCCGCTGGCCGGACGCACCGCCCTGGTCACCGGCGCCGCCCGCGGCATCGGCGCGGCCATCGCCCGCACCCTTGCGGCCGACGGCGCCCGGCTCGTGGTCCTGGACGTGCCCGCCGCCGGCACCGAGCTCTCCCGTCTGGCCAATGAGCTCCGCGCCGTACCGATCCAGCTCGACGTCACCTCCGACGGTGCCGGGGACCGGCTGATCTCGTTCCTGCGCGAGCGCTCCCTGGTGCTGGACGCGGTGGTGCTGAATGCCGGCATCACCCGCGACAAGCTCTTTGCCAACATGACCCCGCAGAAGTGGGACCCCGTGCTCGCGGTGAACATCGCCAGCCAGATCACCCTCACCGAGGCACTGATCGAGGCCGGTGATGTGCTCGGCGATCAGCCTCGCGTGGTCTCGCTGGCCTCGACCAGCGGAATCGCCGGCAACCGGGGTCAGACGAACTATGCGGCCTCCAAGGCCGGCGTGATCGCCTTCGTCGAGGCGCTCGCCGCCCGCCTGGAGCCCGTCGGCGGCACCGCGAACGCCGTCGCCCCCGGGTTCATCGAGACGGAGATGACCGCGCGGATGCCGGCGGTCTCCCGGGAGGTCGCCCGGCGTCTGAACTCCCTGCAGCAGGGCGGCCTGCCGGTGGACGTGGCCGAGGCGATCTCGTTCCTGTCCTCCGCCGAGGCCGGGGGCCTCCGCGGCGAGACGCTGCGGGTGTGCGGACAGAACCTGGTGGGGAGGTGAGCGCTATGACCTCCGCCTCGTCCGAGCCCTCCCGCGAGCGGGTCAAGGACCTCGCCGACGTCCCCTCGTTCCCCGCCGTGTACGCCGCCGCGCTGGATCCTCGCTCGAACCGCGGCCGCGCGCGAGGCCCGCGGAGTCCCCGGGGTTCGAGGAGCGCGGCGGGCGCGGCCGCCCCTGCGGCTCTCCCCGAGGTCGCCTACCGGGTGCGCGGCGTGCGACTGGACGCCGAGCGCGCCCGCGACTTCGACCATCTTCTGGGCGGGCCGGCCACGGATCTCGTCCACCCCGGCGTGCTGCACGTCCTCGCCTTCCCGCTCTCTCTCGCCCTGATGGCCCGGCGCGACTTCCCCTTCGCGCTGCTGGGCCTGGTCCATCTGCGCAACCAGGTCCTCCAGCACCGTCCGGTGCAGGTCGGGGAGCTGGTGGACGTCGAGTGCCGGGTCAGGGACCTGCGGCCCCACCGCAAGGGCCGCACGTTCGAGGCCGTCTCCACCATCCTCGGCCAGGACAGCGAGATCATCGCCACCGACGTCTCGACCTACCTGGCCAAGGGCGACGGCGCGGCGGACGGCGACCGCGACCAGGGCGGCGGGAGCTCCGGCGAACCCACCGCGCGCCGGGACTTCGAGCCGCCGCCGCCGACCGGGCGCTGGCGGCTGCCGGCGGACACCGGTCGCCGCTACGCCGCGGTCTCCGGTGACGTCAACCCGATCCATCTCTCGGCCCTCAGCGCCCGGGCGTTCGGCTTCCCGCGGGCGATCGCGCACGGGATGTACACCGCCTCGCGTGCCTTCACCGAGTCACGCGTGGACCTCTCCCGTCCGCTGCGCTGGGACGTCTCCTTCGACGCGCCCGTCACGCTGCCGGGCACCGTGCTGGTGGCCTACGAGGATCACGACGAGAGCGGCTCGGTCCGCTGCGTGGGCTGGCGCGCGGCGTCCTCGGGGAAGGGGCCGCGCCGCTGCTTCGAAGTGGAGGTCACGACGCTGGGCTGAGCGTCCCGTCCCCGCCGCTCAGAGCGACCGGCTCCCGCCGCTCAGAGCCTCCTGCAGCACGTGGAGCAGGTGGTCGATGAACTCCTCGGGACGCACGTCCGTCAGCACGTCCACGTTCGGTGTGCGTCCCCACCGGCCCAGCTCGTCGCCGACGGTCTGTCCCCTGGTCAGCATGCCGGTCAGCTCCACATCCACCGCCAGCGGTCTCGTGCGCGCGAAGTCACCGGTGACCGCATGAGCGGCCACCAGCGGGTCGTGGACGTGCGCTATCCAGCCGAACCCGTCGGCCTGATGGAACTCGAAGTACCAGCGCAGCGCGTCGACCAGGATCGTGGCCACCGGGTGACCGGTGCGGTCGGCGGTCCCCTGGAGCCGGCTGAGGGTCGCGGAGGTGAAACGGACCGTCTCCGTGGCCTCGAGGGAGCCCAGCACCGGCCGTTGCGGGGCGCCGGTGAACGCCGCGAGCACCTGCTGTGCGGCCTCGGGATCCACGGCGATGTTCCACTCGCTGGTCGGGCCGGTATTGCCGCGATGATTGATGGCCCCGCCCATGATGTGCAGCCTCCGCAGCAGACGGGGCAGCTCCGGGTCCAGTTCCAGGGCGAGGGCGAGGTTCGTGTGCGGGCCGAGCACCAGGCCGACGAGCTCGCCCGGATGCGCCCGCGCCGTCTCGACCCACAGCTGCGCGCCCTCGCGCGGGTCGCCGCTGGTCGTCGGCTCCGGCAGATGCGCATGGCCGAGTCCCTGGGGGCCGTGGGTGTCGTCGGCCGTCATCAGGTCGGCGGTCAGCGGGGCGGCCGCCCCACGGGAGACCGGGGCGTCGATGCCGAGCAGCTCGGCCAGGACCAGGTTGTTGCGGTGGACGGCCGCGACCTCGACGTTGCCGGCGCTCGAGACGACCCCCGCGATCCGGACGTCGGGATGGCCGGCGAGGTAGGTCAGGGCGATCGCGTCGTCGATCCCGGTGTCGCAGTCGACGAGGACGGGGAGAGTCATGGCCTCAGCGTACGGACCCCGGCACGGGGAGCACCGTCAGGGGACCGGATCGGGCCGGGCTCTGTTCGGGCTCCGCCCGCCTAGACTCGACCCATGAGCCCGCTGACCGACTTCCTCCTGCTCAGCCCACGGGAGGTCCCCCTGGGCGGGCCGCGGGGGATGAGCGTGCACCGCACCCTGCCCGCGAAGGAGACCTCGCTGATCGGCGCATGGTGCTTCGCCGACCACTTCGGGCCCGACGACGTCTCCACCGGCGGCGGCATGCAGGTGGCGCGGCATCCGCATACGGGGCTGGCGACCGTGTCGTGGCTGTTCGAGGGCGCGATCACGCATCGGGACTCGATCGGCAGCCACGCCTTGGTGCGCCCCGGCGACGTCGACATGATGGCCGCCGGAGCGGGCATCACCCACTCGGAGTTCTCCACCAACGACACCACCGTCCTGCACGGCGTCCAGCTCTGGTACGCCCTGCCCGAACGCACCCGCTTCACCACCCGCGAGTTCGCGATGCACACCCCCGCCCCGCGCGCCACCGACACGGCTCGGATACGGGTGGGCATGGGGCGCCTGCGAGCGGTGGACGAGGCCGGCGACGTGCTCGAGGACCACAGCCCGCTGAGGACCGACACCGAGCTGTCGATGGCGCAGATCGATCTGGGCGCCGGCGCGTCCCTGCGCCTCGACCTCGAGCCCGGCCACGAGCACGGCGTGCTCGTCGACCGCGGCCGGGCGCTGCTGCGCACCGGGGCGCGCTCCCTCGACGCGGGCCGCGGCGAGCTCGCGGTGCTGCCCGACGGCGCCGATCACCTGGAGCTCCGCGCCGACGACGGGGAGGACCTCCGCGTGATGCTGCTCGGCGGTGAGCCGCTGGGGGAGGACATCATCATGTGGTGGAACTTCGTGGGCCGCACCCATGAGGAGATCGAGCAGTTCCGCGCCCGCTACCAGGCCGAGATCGGCGTCGAGCTCGGTCTGGAGGACGCCCCGATCGCCGGCATCGCCCGTGAGCGCGGCGGCCTCGGCGCCGAGGACGAGCAGTTCGGCCCCTTCGCCCCGCACACCCCACCGGCCATCCCGGCCCCACAGCTGCCGAACGGTCGCCTGCGTTCCCGCGGGCGAGCCGGCCGCCCCACCGCATGACGGAGCACCCCATGACACATCCCGACCCCGACCACGGCGGATCCCGTGCCGACGTGAGCACGCCTGCTCCCGCTGATCGGCCCGCCCCGGCTGATCGGCCCGCCCCGGGGGCCCCCCGCCGCCCCCCCCACAACCACCCCCCCCTCATCCCCAACCCCCCCCCCCCCCCCCCCGCGCCCCCCCCCCCCCCCCCCCCCCCCCCCCCCCCCCCGACCAGACCGACCGGGTGATCCTGCGGACGGCGGCCGACGAGCAGGGGCTCTCCGGTCCCGGCCCCGTGCTCGTCCTCGACGACGCCACGGGAGAGCTCACCGCGGCGGCGCTCGCCGAGCACGCCGAGGCGGCTGCCGACGGCTCGGCGCCGGTGATCTCCTGGGCCGGCTCGTACGCGACGACCGACGCCCTCCGCTGCCGGTTCCGCGACGAGATCGCCGCGGGCCGTCTCCAGGTCCCCGGCGGCGACCGCCCGATCCCGGTCGCCGACGTGGCGGTCTCGGCTCGGCCCCGCCTGGCCCTGATGCGACTGCCGAAGGCTCTGGCCGACCTCGAGCATCGCTGCCGGGACCTCGCCGGGGCCGGCGAGGTCACGCTGGTCGCCGGGGGCCGCGTCAAGCACATGACCCGCAGCCAGAACGAGGTGCTCGCCCGCGACTTCGCCGAGGTCCACGCCTCGCGGGGCCTGGGGAAGTCCCGGGCTCTGGTCGCGTCCTCTCCCCGCGAGCACATCGAACCGGCCGCGACGGCGACCGGCATCGCGCGGGTCCGGGTGCGCGGCCAGGAGCGCGACCTCGCGGTGCGCGGCATCGGGGGAGTGTTCGGCGGGGCCTCGGCCGATGCCGGCAGCCTGCTGCTGCTCGAGGCCCTGGACCGCAGCTTGCCGGGAGCGACGGGCCCAGCCGGGGAATCCGACGAAGTCGACGGTGCCGACGGGCGGACGGTTCGCGACACCACCACCCTCGATGCCGCCGCCACGATCAGCGCGATCGATCTGGGCAGCGGCAACGGGCTGCTGACCGCCTATCTTGCGGCGGCGCTGCCCGAGGCGCGGGTGCTGGCCAGCGACGACGATGCCGACGCCGTCGCCTCCACGCGGGCGACCCTGGCCGCGAACGGCCTCACTCGGGAGAGCATCGCGGTGACCTGGGATGCATCCCTGTCCCGGGTGGCCGACGGCACCGCGGACCTGGTCGTGCTGAACCCGCCGTTCCACGCCGGCACCGCCATCGACGCCACCCTGGTGCACGGGCTGCTGGATGCGGCGGCACGAGTGCTGCGGCCGGGCGGACAGCTGTGGTTCGTCCACAACTCCTACCTGCGCTATCGGCCGGAGGTCGAGCAGCGCGTCGGGCCGGTGCGTCAGCAGGCCCGCGACCGGCGCTTCACCGTGCTCTCGGCGACGCGCGCCTGAGCATCCCCGGTCTCAGGCGACGAGGCTGCCCAGCACCGAGGTGAACAGGCCCAGCCCGTCGGTGCCGGTGCGGGTGCCCGCTCCGGGCTCGTCGGGCCCGAAGCCGGCCTCGACGGCGTGCTCGGGGTGCGGCATCAGGCCCACGACGTTGCCCGCGGCATTGGTGATGCCGGCGATGTCGTGGCGGGAGCCGTTGGGGTTGGCCTCGAAACCGGCCGGGCCGTGGGTGGCGCCGGCGGTGTAGCGGAAGACGACGCGCCCCTCCGCCTCGAGCTCGTCCAGGGTGCGCTCGTCGGCGACGTACTGGCCGTCCTGGTTCTTCAGCGGGATCCGGATCACCTCGCCCTGCTCGAAGGCGCCGGTCCAGGCGGTGCGCGTGTTCTCGACGCGGAGCGGCTGGTCACGGCACAGGAAGGTGCGGTGGGCGTTCTTGATCATGGCACCGGGCAGCAGGTGGGCCTCGCACAGGACCTGGAAGCCGTTGCAGATGCCCAGGACGGGCATGCCGCCGCGCGCCGCGTCCACGACACGTTCCATGACGGGGGAGAACCGGCTGATCGCCCCGGCGCGCAGATAGTCGCCGTAGGAGAAGCCCCCGGGCAGCACGACGGCGTCGACCTCGTGCAGGGAGTCCTCGCCGTGCCAGAGCGCGACGGGCTCGCCGCCGGCCAGGCGCACGGCCCGCAGGGCATCGCGATCATCCAGCGTGCCCGGGAAGGTCACCACACCGACGCGCATCAGGCCTGAGCCTCCGCGGCGGTCCGGTCGTCCTCGACCTCGAGGGCGACGACGTCCTCGATCACGGGATTGGACAGCAAGGTGGTGGCCGCCTCGCGGAGGGAGGCGAGCACCTCATCGGTGACCTCGCCGTCGACCTCGAGCTCGAACCGCTTGCCCTGGCGCACCGAGCTGATGGACGTGAAGCCCAGCCGCGGCAGGGCGGCGGCGACGGCCTTGCCCTGCGGGTCGAGGATCTCCGGCTTCGGCATGACATGGACCACGACGCGTGGCATCGGCATTCTCCTGGGGACGGCGGCCGCCGGACGGCGGGCGGAGCGGGGGACCGGGGCCTTCCCGTCCGCAGTGCATGCACCGGGACGGGGCGGCGATGCCGGCAGGCAGCCGACACCCGGCCCCATCGTCTCCATCGTAGCCGGGTGGGACCTACCGAGCGTCCGGTGCCCGATGCGCGGAGAGGTGAACAATGGCCGCGGTGGCGCGGAGCGGAGAGGGCGAGATGGCCACAACGACGACGGGGGAGACGATGCAGGAGTCCGAGACGTCGGTGCGGAGCACGGCCCAGGACGTGTTCGGCCTGGAGGAGCTGCGCGAGGGCCAGGACGAGGCGATGACGGCCGTGGCCGAGGGCCGGGACGTGCTGGCCGTGATGCCGAGCGGGCACGGGAAGTCGGCGATCTACCAGGTGCCGGCCGTGATGCGGCAGGGCACTGCCCTGGTCATCTCGCCGCTGGTCGCCCTGCAGGCCGACCAGGTCGAGGGCCTCGAGGCCGAGCTCGGTCCGGGCCGAGCGGTCGCCGTGAACTCCTCGCTGCCGGTCTCGAGGGTCCGAGCAGCGTGGGACGCGCTGGCCGACGGCACGGCCACCTTCCTCTTCCTCGCCCCGGAGCAGCTCGCCCGGGAGGATACGATCGAGCGCCTGGCCGGCGCCGAGGTCTCCCTGATCGCCGTGGACGAGGCGCACTGCGTCTCGGCGTGGGGCCATGACTTCCGGCCCGACTACCTCGCCCTCGGGGAGACGATCCGCCGCCTGGGCCATCCGCCTGTGGTCGCGCTGACTGCGACCGCGTCCCCGGGTACGCGGGCCGACATCATCGACCGGCTCGGCATGGACGATCCGGTCGAGGTGGTCCAGAGCTTCGACCGCCCCAACCTGCACCTCGCCGCGACCCATCACAGCGACCCCGACGAGCAGCACCGGGCGGTGCTCGAGCAGGTCGCCTCGCTGCCGGGGACCGGCCTGGTGTACACCGGCACCCGCCGGGACACCGAGACCTGCGCCGCCGAGCTCGCCGAGCGTGGTCTGACCACCGCGGCGTATCACGCCGGCCGCCGCGCCCGGGACCGTGACGCGATCCACGAGCAGTTTCTCGCCGGAGAGCTCGACGTGGTGGTGGCGACGTCCGCCTTCGGGATGGGCATCGACAAGCCCGACGTGCGATACATGATCCATGCCCAGGTCCCCGGCTCGCTGGACAGCTACTACCAGGAGATCGGTCGTGCCGGGCGCGACGGCGAGCCCGCCACCATCCACCTGCACTACCGCCCCGAGGACCTCGGGATGCAGCGCTACTTCGCCGGCGGCGCCCCCGCCTCCGAGGACGTGCGCACCGTCTTCTCCGCCATCGCGGAGCACGGTCCGACCCGGCCCGCCGCGCTGCGCGAGCACACCCGCCTGTCCGCACGCGCCCAGAAGCGCGTCACGAACCTGCTCGAGCACAGCGGCAGCATCACCGTGCGCCGGGACGGGCTCCGCGCCCGCAGCGGGATCAGCGCGGATGAGGCCGAGCGGGCCGCCTCGGACCAGGCGGAGACCCGCGAGGCGATCGACGACTCCCGGATCGAACGCATCCGCGCCTACGCCGAGACCACCTCCTGCCGGCGCCGCGCGCTGCTGACCTACTTCGGGGAGGACGCCGAGGCGTACTGCGGCGCGTGCGACGTCTGCGAGAGCACGGGTGCCGAGGAGCTTCAGGAGGAACAGGCGCAGCGGCCGGACGATTTCCCGGCCGAGACCGCCGTGGTCCATCGGGAGTTCGGCAGGGGCACGGTGATGGCCGCGGAACCGGACCGTCTGACCGTGTTCTTCGAGGAGGTCGGCTACCGCGACATCGCCCTCGCCGCCATCCGGGAGGACGAGGGCCTCCTGGACCGCTCCGAGGAGGGAGCGCGCGGCTGAGGGAGCGCGCGGCCGATGCCCCGGGCCCGGTCGAACGGGTCCGCCGTCGGCCCGACGGGAGCGCCGCGATCTCGCCCGGCCCCTGTGCACGGCCCGCGTGCGGCGTTAGATTCGAGGGGTCCGAGGACCCTGATGCCGGGAGGCAGCGATGAAGATCCGTCACCTCGTCCACTCGTGCCTGCTCATCGACGTCGCGGGACGCACGGTGCTGGTCGATCCGGGCGGCTTCAGCGGTGAGGCCGTCCGGGGGCTGGAGGCCGGCCTGCTGTCGAGGATCGACGCGGTCGCCATCACCCACCAGCACCCCGACCATGTCGACCGCCGACTGCTCGCGGAGGTCCTCTCCCACGCCTCCGAGGCGATCGTGATCGCCGAGCCCGCGACCGCGCAGCAGCTCGCCGAACCCGCCGAGGACGCCCCGGCGGTCGAGGCGGAGAAGGTGCTGGCGCTGAGCGCCGGTACCGCGCACGAGTTCGGGCCCGTCGGTGACCACGCCTCGCTGCGCGTCCAGGCCGTCGGCGGCGATCACGCGATCATCCACCCCGACATCCCGCGGGTGGGCAACACCGGTCTCGTGCTCGCCGCCGACGGCGAGCCGCGTCTGGGCATCACCGGCGACTCCCTGGAGCCCGTCCAGGAGTTCCACGGCATCGACGCGCTGGCCTTCGCGGTCGTCGCGCCGTGGTCGAAGATGGCCGAGACCATCGATTTCCTGCGCGCCGTGCGCCCCCGGCTCGCGCTGCCCGTCCACGACGCCGTGGCCAGCGACGTCGGCCGGCCCATCTACCTGCGCCAGTCCTCGAATCTCGCGCCCGAGGGCACCGAGGTGCGCGACTGGCCCGAGGACGGTGTGGTCGAGGTTCCCGCGAGCTGAGGGCGCTCGCGTGATCCGTATCCATCAGGAGGGAACGTCATGACACCCGACGACGACACCGGCACGGACGGCGCGGAGGCGATGGACGGCATGGGGGACCTGGACCCAGCAGATACCGGCGGTCGACGGGACCGCGTGGACGAGGCGTTCGAGGCCGTGCCGCGCGTCCCCTTCCTCCCCGAGGAGCTGCGCGGGTTCGCCGGTCAGGACGCGCCGCTGCCGATCGGCCACGGCCAGACGAACTCCCAGCCCTACACGGTGGCGGCCATGCTCCGGCTGCTCGATGTGCGTCCCGGTCACCGCGTGCTCGACCTCGGTGCCGGGTCGGGCTGGACCACGGCGCTGCTCGCGCACCTGGTCGGCGGCGAGGGGCGCGTGATCGGGGTCGAGCGCCAGGAGGGTCTCATCGAACCGGCCCGGCGCGCCCTCGCCGAGGCGGCCCCGGGGGGTGAGGCGGAGATCCGCCCGGCCCGCTCCGGCGTGCTCGGTGCACCGGAGGACGGTCCGTTCGATCGCATCCTGGTCTCCGCCGAGGCACAGGAGGTCCCACCGGCCCTGCTCGAGCAGCTGGCCGATCACGGCGTGATGGTGATCCCGGTGCGAACGACGATGCATCGCCTCGAGAAGCGCGGCGAGGACGTGCTGGACACCGAGCACGGCGGCTTCCGGTTCGTCCCGCTGGTCGAGGACTGACCCTCAGAACGTCCGGCCGGTGAGTCTCTCGTAGGCCTCCACGTAGCGTGCCCGGGTCTGCTCGACGACCTGGGCGGGCAGCTCCGGGGGCGGCGTGCTGGTGCCGCGGTGCCAGCTGGAGGCGGGCGAGGTGAGCCAGTCCCGCACGAACTGCTTGTCCAGGCTCGGCTGCGGGCGGCCTTCGGCGTAGTCGGCGGCCGCCCAGAAGCGGCTGGAATCGGGAGTGAGGACCTCATCGCCGAGCATGAGGGTGCCGTCGTGGCGGGAGCGGCCGAACTCGAGCTTGGTATCGGCCAGCAGGATGCCGCGCTCGCCGGCGATGTCGCGGGCCCGCTCGTAGATCACCAGGGTCAGCGTCTCCAGCTGATCGACGAGCTCGGCCCCCAGCAGGTCGCGGGCCTGGGCGACGGTGATGTTCTCGTCGTGCTCCCCGGCCTCGGCCTTCGTCGAGGGGGTGAAGATCGCCGGATCCAGTCGCGAGGCCTCGACCAGGCCGGCCGGCAGCACGTGCCCGCCGACGGATCCGCCGGCCCGGTAGTCCGCCAGCCCGGAGCCGGTGAGGTAGCCACGGGCCACGCACTCCAGCGGCACCATGTCCAGGCCGCGGCACCGCAGCGCCCGCCCGGCCACGGGCTCGGGGACCTCCGCCGCGGAGAGCACATGGTGGGGGACGAGGTCGGCCAGTTGCTCGAACCAGAACATGCTGATCCCGGTGAGCAGGCGACCCTTGTCGGGGATGCCGGGCTGCAGCGAGTGGTCGTAGGCACTGATCCGGTCGGTGGCGACCACCAGCACTTCGGTGGCGCGCGCCGGATCGGTGCCCGCGGGCACGTACAGCTCGCGGACCTTGCCGCTGAAGGCGTGGTCCCAGCCCTCCAGCGGCGGAGCCTCGAGCAGCGGGGCGGACGCGGCGGCGCTCACGCGGCGGGTCCCTGCGCCTCGGCCGCGTCGCGGGCGATGTCGGTGCGGTGGTACGCGCCCTCGAGCTCGATCGCCTCGGCGCCCGCGAGCGCGACCTCGCGGGCCGCGGTGAGGTCCGCGCCGGTGCCGACGACGGTCAGCACGCGCCCGCCGGCGCTGACCAGGCTGCCGTCCTCGCCGAGGGCGGTGCCGGCGTGGATCACGTGGGCCCCCGCTCGTTCGGCGTCCTCGATCCCGCTGATCACGTCACCGGTGCGCGCCGCCGCGGGGTACCCGGCGGAGGCGACCACCACGGTGACCGCTGCGTCCTCGCGCCACTGCAGCGGGTCCGCGCCGGCCAGCTCGCCGCGTGCGGCGGACAGCAGCAGCGGGGCCAGGGGAGAGGCGAGACGTTCGAGGACCACCTGGGTCTCGGGGTCCCCGAAACGGGCGTTGAACTCGACCACGCGCACGCCCAGCGGGGTGAGCGCGAGGCCGCAGTAGAGCACGCCGACGAACGGGATCCCGCGGGAGGCGAGCTCGTCGATGGTGGGGCGGGCGACGGTGCGCACGACCTCGTTGGCAAGTCCCTCGGGAGCCCACGGGAGCGGGGAGTAGGCGCCCATGCCGCCCGTGTTCGGTCCCTCGTCGCCGTCCAGGGCCCGCTTGAAGTCCTGGGCGGGAGCCAGCGCCACCACGTCGGTGCCGTCGCTGAGGCAGAACAGGGAGACCTCGGGGCCCTCGAGGTACTCCTCGAGGACCACGGTGCCGCCGGCGTCGAGAACGCTCCGGCCGTGTGCCGTCGCCTCCGAGCGCTCACGGGTGACCACGACGCCCTTGCCTGCGGCGAGCCCGTCGGCCTTGACCACGTAGGGCAGGTCGCCGAGCGGGTTGGTCCGGTCGAAGCCGGCCTCGAGCTGGTCGATCGCGGTGACCGTCACGGAGGCGGCGGTGGGCACGCCCGCGGCGGCCATGATCTCCTTCGCCCAGGACTTCGAGCCCTCCAGGCGGGCGGCCGCGGCCGACGGGCCGAAGACCGTGAAGCCGGCCTCGCGCAGCTGATCGGCGGCACCGGCGACCAGCGGGGCCTCGGGGCCGATCACCACCAGGTCCGGGTCCAGGGTGCGGGCCAGCTCCACCTGGGCCTCGAGGTCGCCGACGGCGACGTCGTGGCAGGTGGCGAGCCGGCCGGTCCCGGGGTTGCCGGGGGCGGCGTGCAGCTCGGGGGCGGGGCGGTCGGCGGCGAGGCGACGGATGATCGCGTGCTCGCGGCCTCCGGAGCCGATGACGAGGATCTTCACGCGGGTCAGGGTACCCAGCGGGGCCTGCGCCCGGGCCCGTGCCCGCACTGCGACATGGCTGGGTGAGACCCGCCGCCCTCCCGGGGCTCCGGTGCCCGCCCTCGGGCATCGCGCCGTTACGATCGGCTCCATGCCCGCCGCGATCCCGGAACCGACCCGCGCCGCGACGCCGGAGGAACCGACCACCCGGCTGCGGCTGGACCTCTCCTACGACGGCACCGATTTCCACGGCTGGGCCGCCCAGCCCGGCCGTCGCACCGTCCAGGGCGAGCTCGAGGCGGCTCTGGCCCAGATCGCTCGCCGCGAGCTGCGGGTCACCGTCGCCGGCCGGACCGACGCCGGCGTGCACGCCCGCGGCCAGGTCTGCCATCTCGACGTGCCCGACACGGTCCTGGCGACCATGCCCGGCCGCTCCGATCGCAGCCCCGCAGACTCTCTCGTGACACGGCTGGCCGGGGTGCTGCCGCCCGACGTCGTCGTCCACGTCGCCCGCGAGGTCCCCTCCGACTTCGATGCCCGGTTCGGCGCGCTGTGGCGCCGCTATCGCTACCGCATCTCCGACGGTCCCGCCGTCCACGACCCGCTGCGTCGCGACGTGCTGCGCCACCGCCGCCGGCTCGACATCGACGCCATGACCGAGGCGAGCCGGCCGCTGCTGGGCGAGCACGACTTCCTCTCCTTCTGCCGTCCCCGGGAGGGCGCCACCACCATCCGCACCCTGCGGGAGTTCCACTGGGAGCGTCCCGACATCGGCCGGGCCGACGAGGGCCTGGTCGTGGCGACCGTCGTCGCCGACGCCTTCTGCCACCACATGGTGCGCTCGCTGGTCGGTGCGCTGATCGGCGTGGGGGAGGGGCGACGGGATGCGGAGTGGCCCTCGCGGGTGCTCTCCGCGCGCACCCGGGAGGCCGCGCGTCGGGACGGCGCCGGGTCGGCGCCGATGTGCCCGCCGCAGGGCCTGACCCTCGACCACGTCGCGTACCCGCCCGATGAGGAACTGGCGGCTCGAGCGGCTCTCGCGCGCGCCCGCCGGGGCACTTCCGCCGGCGCAGCCCAGATGCGTGACGGAGCCGGAGATCACACCCCGGACCAGCCCTCTGTGCGTTGACGCTGCCAGCTGGTTCGCAGTATTGTTGGCGGTCGTTGTGCCTCGATGTGTGCCCGACTCCGCAGCCGATATCTCACGCCCGGCGCGATAAGGGCATCTCACACACATCCAGGACCGCCGTCGCCTCGTGAGCGGAGCGGGACGGGCGCAGCGACAGGGCCATGCTTTTACCCGAAGGAAGCGTGCCCACGGTCCATCGAACCGTGCCTGGACGGCGTCCCGCCGCCTGGGCACCATGACGAGAGAAGAAGGCACGAGTGCGTACGTTCACCCCGAAGCCCGACGATGTCGAGCGTTCCTGGTACGTCATCGACGCAACGGATGTCGTCCTCGGCCGGCTCGCTTCCCAGGCTGCACAGCTCCTCCGGGGAAAGCACAAGCCGGTCTTCGCACCCCACATGGATGCGGGCGACTTCGTGATCATCATCAACGCTGACAAGGTCGCGCTGACCGGCAACAAGCGGGAGGCGAAGCTGGCCTACCGCCACTCCGGCTACCCCGGCGGTCTCCGCGGCATCCCCTACTCCGAGCTGCTCGAGAACCGCCCCGAGCGGGCGGTGGAGAAGGCCGTGCGCGGCATGCTCCCCAAGAACAAGCTCGCCGAGCAGCAGCTCAAGAAGCTCAAGATCTACTCGGGTTCGGAGCATCCTCACAGCGCTCAGCAGCCCGTCCCCTTCACCATCGACCAGGTGGCGCAGTAAGCGGGGGCTCCCGCCACTCCGCCCTGCCGCACGGAAGAACCAAGGAGAACCGTGACTGAGACCACCCCCGAGTCCCTCGAGGCCGTGACCGAGGAGACGGACGAGAACGTCCCGTCGTCCTTCACCACCGAATCCACCGGCGAAGCCCCGGTCGGCAGCGGCCAGTCCGCCACCGCCCCGGGCTACGGCACCGGTCGCCGCAAGCAGGCCGTCGCCCGCGTCCGTCTGATCCCCGGCTCCGGCCAGTGGACCATCAACGGCCGCAGCCTGGAGAACTACTTCCCGAACAAGCTGCACCAGCAGGAGGTCAACGACCCGTTCACGGTCCTCGACCTCCAGGGCCGCTTCGACGTCGTCGTCCGCCTCACCGGCGGCGGCCCCTCCGGTCAGGCCGGGGCCGTGCGCCTCGGCGTGGCCCGTGCGCTGAACGAGATCGACGCCGAGCACAACCGCCCGACCCTGAAGAAGGCCGGCTTCCTCAAGCGCGATGCTCGCATCATCGAGCGCAAGAAGGCCGGACTGAAGAAGGCCCGCAAGGCGCCGCAGTACTCCAAGCGCTGATCATCCCGCGCTGCTGATTCGCGGCCTCGCCGCCGGATCCGCGCACACGATGCCCCTCGACCCATGTGGTCGAGGGGCATCGTTGCGTTCGCCCCCGACGAGAGTGCGCCGTCGGACCACAGGCGTCGGGGCCACGGACTATCCTCACGGCATGGAGTTCGTGCCACGGCGATGGTGGAGCGGCCCCTTCGACGTCGAGCATCTCGCCTGGACGGCCGTCGCCCGGGTACGGGACGCGGCGCAGGAGGTCGCCATCGCCCGCGGCCTGGACGTCACGGTCGACACCACGCCCGCACTGGTCGCCGCGTCGTTCGCGTCCTTCGAGAGTCTGCGCGTCGACGGCCGTGCACCCGAGACCTGGGCAGAGCTGTCCGGACTTGTCGCCGCCCGTGACGGCTGGGTGCGGCTGCACGGGAACTACCCGCATCACGCGGCTGCCATCCGCTCCGCGCTCTCCGTCTCGGATCGCGCCCAGCTCGACCGCACGGCACGCCGACTCGGCGCGGAGGAACTGGAGGAAGCTGTCTGCGCGGCCGGGGGGATCGCGGTGGCCGTGCGGTCCCGGGCGGACTGGGCGCGGCATCCGCACGGTCTGGCCACGGCCTCGGCGCCGTGGTCCGAGAGGCACGTCCGCGGGGACCGGCCCGTGCTGTCCCGCACCGCCGCCCCGCGGGAACTGCTCGGCGGAGTCCGGGTCCTCGATCTGACCCGCGTGATCGCCGGCCCCACCTGCTCGCAGCTCCTGGCCTGCCTCGGGGCCGACGTGCTCCGCGTGGACCCGCCGCAGCGTCCGGAGATCCTCGACCAGTACCTCTCCACCGGGATGGGCAAGCGGTCCGTCGAGATCGATCTCCGTCGCGAGGCGGATCGGGTGCGCGCCCTGGCCTCGTCGGCGGACGTGATCCTCAGCGGGTACCGCCCCGGCGCTCTCGACCGATTCGGACTCGGCGACGAAGCCCTTGAGCAGCTCGCCCCGCAGGCCGTCATCGTCACCCTCTCCGCCTGGGGCGAGGCCGGTCCCTGGGGCTCGCGAGCCGGGTTCGACTCCATCGTTCAGGCGGCCACCGGGATCGCGGCCGCCTGCGGCTCGCCGGACCGGCCCGGGGCGCTTCCTGTCCAGGCCCTGGACCACAGCAGCGGGCACCTCATGGCCGCCCACGTGCTCGAGGCGCTCGCCCGGGCACGCGCCCACACGGTGCGCGTGAGCCTGCTCGGCGCCGCCCGCACGCTGCTCGCCGCGACCCCGCCGCCTCCCCGGGAGCCGGCCGCGCTCGACGTGCCGCGGGCGAGGGTCCCGTCGGCCGAGGGCGTCCTCGACGCCGTCCCGCCGCCGCTGCGGATCGACGGGGCCACCCTCGAGCGTCCCGTCGGCCGGTACGGTGCCGCGAGAGCGGAGTGGAGCGACCGGAGCGGGTGAGGCCTTTCGGGCCCTCGGGACATATTCGGGCCCGTCGGTCTCCCTCCGTGCACTCTGCGCCCCGGCGCGCGCCCTCCCCGGCCCTGAGCCCGCCCCTGACGTCCACCGCCCACTGTGCAGGCGGCGGCGATGACGAGTCATTCCCACGGCGTCGGGTTACCGGACCGTGACCCCGGTGTCCGCCGCGGCCGTCTCCCGGAGCGGTGGCCGGACGGGTCGCGCAGGATCGGACTCGTGCGCGGAGCGTCCGTGCGCGGATCGTCGATCGCCTGTGCGTCCCGCCCAGGTGCGGGTGCGACGGAGTCGGCGACGTGGGCGGCGGGAGCGGGAGACGCTCCCTCAGGACGAGAGGACATTGCGGTGATGAGTGATCAGACGGAGACCGGCGGCGGAACGGGGCAGGGGAGCGGGCGCGGACTCGTGAGCAAGCGCGTGGCCGGCGCGCTGATCGACGAGAAACGACGTGAGCTCGGGGTGACCTGGACGGACCTCGCCGAGCGCACCGGGCGGCCGCGCGTCTGGCTGGCCTCGGCCGTGCTCGGCGCGCAGCCCGTCCCCGCCGCCGAGGCGGAGATCCTCGGCGAGGCGCTGGGACTGGAGCCGGACCTGGTGGCAGCCCTGACGCGCCAGCCGTATCGGACCGTCGACCCCGAGATCCTCAGCGACCCCACGATCTACCGCTTCCAGGAGCTGATCCAGGTCTACGGGCCGGCGCTGAAGGCGCTCATCCATGAGGAATTCGGCGACGGGATCATGAGCGCCATCAACTGCAGCATCGATCTCGAGCGCGGGAAGCACCCCGGCGGTGATCGTGTGGTGCTCAGGATCGATGGGAAGTTCCTGCCCTACGACTGGGTCAGCACCGAGGCCTGATCCGGTCTGCCCGACTCGGCGCGATCTACGAGAGCAGCTCGCGGATGTCATCGGCCGTGATGCCCTCGCGGAACGCCGACCCGGAGTCGGTCAGGGCATCGAACAGGTCCGCCTTCTTCTGCTGCAGCGCGAGCACCTTCTCCTCGATGGTGTCCTCGGCGACCATCCGATAGACCATCAGGTGGCGCTCCTGGCCGATGCGGTGGGCGCGGTCGACGGCCTGGTTCTCCGCGGCGGGGTTCCACCACGGATCGAGCAGGAAGACGTAGTCCGCCTCGGTCAGGGTGAGTCCGAAGCCGCCGGCCTTCAGGGAGATCAGGAACACCGGAGCGTTCCCCTCGCGGAAGCCGCGGACCGCCGCCTCACGATTGCGGGTGGAGCCGTCGAGGTAGGCGTAGTCCACCCCGCGCTGGTCCAGCTGCTCGGCGACTCGGTGCAGGTACGAGGTGAACTGGCTGAACAGCAGCACCTTGTGCCCCTCGCCGAGGACCTCCTCGAGCTGGTCGAACAGCGCGGCGAGCTTCGAGCTGTGCACGTCCCGATGCTCCTGCGCATCGACGATGCCCGGGTCCAGCGCCATCATCCGCAGCAGCGTGAGCGAGCGGAACACGATGAAGCGGTTGCGGTCCAAATCGTCCTCGATAAGCCCCAGCACCTTCTTGCGCTCGCGCTGGAGCAGGGAGTCGTACAGCGCCCGGTGATCCTCGGCGAGCTCGACCTTCCACACCTGCTCCTGCTTGGGCGGGAGCTCCTTGGCGACCAGATCCTTGGTGCGGCGCAGCATGAACGGTCGCAGCCGGGCACGCAGCACCTCCATCCGCTCCGGATGCTCACCGCTCTCGATCGGCGTCGTATAGCGCTGACGGAACGCGGTGGCGGCGCCGAACAGTCCCGGCGCGGCCAGCGACATGATCGACCACAGGTCATCGAGCGAGTTCTCCATCGGCGTACCCGTGATGGCCAGGCGGAACGGGGCGTGCACGCCGCGCGCCGCCTGGTGCGTGCGGGCGCGGCGGTTCTTCACGAACTGCGCCTCGTCCAGCACCATGCCCGCGAACTCCTGCTCGGCGAACTCCTCGGCATCGATCCGCAGCACCGTGTAGCTGGTGACCAGCACGTCGGCGCCGGCGGCCACCTCGGCGAGGTCGGTGCCGCGAGCCCGACGGGTGCGGTCGACGACCCGCAGATCCAGGCCCGGGGTGAACCGCTCCGCCTCGGAGCGCCACACGCCCACCACGGACGCCGGCGCGACCACCAGGAACGGCGGCAGCGCGGAGGAGGCGGGGTCCGAGCCGGTCCCGGCACGCTCGTGCGCATGGGCGATCAGCGCGAGGGTCTGGACGGTCTTGCCCAGGCCCATATCGTCGGCCAGCACTCCGCCCAGGGAATGCTCGTACAGGAAGGCGAGCCAGGCGAAGCCGTCGCGCTGGTACGGGCGAAGATCGGCGGTCAGCCCGCGCGGCGGCTGCGGCGGCGTGAGATCGACGCCCGCCTGCAGGGCGCCGACGCTGCGCTGCCAGGCATCGGAGGCCTCGGCCTCGTCGGCGATCTCCTCGAGCTCGTTCCAGATGTCGACCTGGTACTTCGAGATCGACTGCTGGTCGGGATCCCACTCGGCCAGGGCCTCGCCCTCGGCGATCAGCTCGCGCAGCGCATCGAACGCCGGGTTCTCCAGGGAGAAGTACGTGCGATCGGGCATCAGCAGCCGCGACTTCCCCTGGGCCAGGGCCGTGAACAGGGAGGCGAAGGCGATCTGCTTGCCCTCGATGGTGATCTCGAAGCCGAGGTCGAACCAGTCGTTCTTCCCGCGGGACTCGTGCTGGGTGACGCGCACGTGCGGGGCCTCGTCCAGTTCCCGGTAGGCGTGCCGGGTGCCGGTGACCTTCGCGCTGACGTGCTCGAGGCCGTCGAGGGCGTCGAGCACGTGGGTGGAGAACTCGGCGGTGTCGACGCCGCTGAGCCGCTCCGGCGTCCGGGAGCCGGCCGTCGGCCACAGCTGCTGAGCGCGGGTGAGGACCGCCTCCTCGTGCTCGTGATCGCGGCGCGGGCCGATCGCCGGGTCCATGGGGACGGTGCGTTCGGGATCGTGGTACCGCCAGGACCAGGTCAGGGTGAGGCTGTCGCCGTCGGCGTAGGCGGCGGTGACCTGCAGCGTCGCCGGCTCGATCGCGGGCATCTCCACGCTGCCGTCGGTACTGGTGACGGTGGTGATCTCCCGCAGCCGGGGGTAGGCCGAGCCCAGGAATTCCTCGCGCTCGGCGGCGGGGATGCGCAGCGGCTCGGGGCGTTGGAACAGTCGTTGCAGGGCGATCGGGACCGGGCTGTCCACAGGGGCGATGCGGGCGTGGAAGCGTTCGCCGCGCCGGCCGGCGTCGTCGCCGTCCCCGTCGGCCGGGATCGTGGAGGCCAGATCGATCACCCCACCGGTGCCCAGCAGCTGCGCAGACGGGGCCGGGTCGCCGCCGATGAGGATCCGGGGGCGCACGGCGAGTTCGGACTCGGCTGCGGGCGCGGAGAGGTCCAGCTCCACCTCGGCCGTCGGCGCGATCTCGACGCTCTCGAGGATGCCGCTGGTCAGGAACTGCACGCCGACGTCGGCGGCGTAGGAGAGCGACTGCCACAGCAGCGGCGAACCGATCGAGCTCAGCCACAGGTGCTCGACCGCCCCCGAGGTGTAGGAGCGCTCGGCCGTGGCCGCGGAGAAGATGCGGGTCAGGGCCTCGGCGTGCGCGGGGACGTAGTCGTGGCCGGGCACGCGGTACTCGAAGGTGCGCCAGGAGACACCGCCCTTGATCCAGCGCCCCTGCTTGCCGCGCACCAACGGGCGGATGCCCAGGCGCAGCTCGGATCCGGCATGGACGTGCTCGGCGGTGGCGGGCTCGTGCGCATAGCGGGGCCGGCCCGACTCCAGCGGCGAAGCCTCCAGATCGAACCGCAGCGCGAGCGGCTGCGGGCCCTCGCTGCGCTGCTCCTCCTGCAGCAGCGGCCTCAGCACGCTGCGCCACTCGGAGACCTCCCGCTCGGACTTGGTCCGGTCGGCCATGGTGTTCAGCTCATACATCGCGGCCGCGGCATGCTTGCAGTCGGAGCCGACGGGGCACGTGCAGCTCGAGCGCACCGGCCGCCAGACGCCGCCCGGCTCCTCGGGCAGGAACCGGCGGGTGACCGCGGCCTGGTCGTACTCCTCCAGCTGCACGGTCACGCGGTACGGGGTGCTGGCCGCGCCGCGCACCTCTGCCCGGATGGAACGGGCCTCGTCGTCCCATCCCAGCTCCTGGACGCGGCCGCCGCGCGCATAGGCGAGGCCACGGCCCGCGGAGCGGTCCCCGACGAACTGGGAGATCGCAGCGGGCAGGATCCGTGGGGGGAGATCGACGACCGGCATCCTCTCAGGTTAACGAGAGCGCAGGCCCCTCGTCCCGTCGCCGGGGCATAGTTCACCTCCAATTCGTCACCCGGGGAGCCACCGATGCCGTGTGCACCGCGGCCGCCCACCGCCGGAGCGTTACAGTTTCCCCGGACCTCAGCCGTGGTTGCTCATCTTCGGCGCCCCCCGACCCCTGAAAGGGCCAGCACATGGCACGACTGTTCGGAACCGACGGAGTGCGCGGACGCGCGAACGGGGACATCACCGCCGAACTGGCGGTCGAGCTCTCCGTGGGGGCGGCCCATGTCCTGGGCACCCTCGGCGCCTTCGGCGGCACCAAGCCGCGCGCCATCGTCGCCCGCGACACGCGGCCCTCGGGGGACTTCCTCTCGGCCGCCGTGTGCGCCGGGCTCGCCTCGGCCGGCGTCGACGTGCTGGACGCCGAGGTGCTCCCCACGCCGGGCCTGGCCCACCTGGTCCAGTCCACCGAGGCGGACCTCGGCGTGATGATCTCCGCCTCCCACAACCCCGCGCCGGACAACGGCATCAAGTTCTTCGCCCGAGGCGGCACCAAGCTGCCGGACGAGGTGGAGGACGCCATCGAGGCCCGCCTCGGCGAGGAGTGGGAGCGGCCCCAGGGCACCGGGGTCGGCACGATCACCCGCTACCAGGGCGCGGTCGAGGCCTACGTCGATCACCTGGTCTCGACCCTCGATCAGTCGCTGGAGGGCATCACCGTCGTCGCCGACTGTGCGAACGGTGCTGCCTGCCACTCCGGCCCGGCGATGCTGCGCCGCGCCGGTGCCACCGTCCACGTGATCGGCGACGGCAGCGACGGCGGTCTCATCAACGACGGCGTCGGCTCCACCCATCTCGGTCGGCTGCAGGAGGCCGTCCGGGAGATGGGCGCCGACATCGGCGTGGCCTTCGACGGCGATGCCGACCGCTGCCTGGCGGTCGACGCCGACGGCGAGGTCATCGACGGCGACCAGATCATGGGCATCCTCGCGCTCGACCTGAAGGAGAAGGGTCGGCTGCACGACGACACGCTCGTGGTCACGGTGATGAGCAACCTCGGCCTCAAGCTCGCCATGCGCGAGCACGGCATCATGCTGGGCCAGACCGCGGTGGGAGATCGGTACGTGCTCGAGGAGATGAACCTCGGCAGCTACTCCATCGGCGGTGAGCAGTCCGGCCACGTCATCCTCGCCGACCACGCCACCACCGGCGACGGCGAGCTGACCGCCCTGCACCTGATCCAGCGCATGGCCAGCACCGGCCGCACCGCCCGCGAACTGGCCGACGTCATGACGCGCCTCCCGCAGGCGCTGATCAACGTCAAGAACGTCGACAAGGCCCGCGCCACCATCGACCGCGGCGTGCTCGACGCCGTGGCCGCCGCGGAGAACGAGCTGGGTGAGACGGGCCGCGTGCTCCTGCGCCCCTCCGGCACCGAGCCCGTCGTGCGCGTCATGGTCGAGGCACCGACCGACGAGCAGGCCACCGACGTCGCCGAGCGCCTGGCCGCCCTGGTCCGCGACCGCGTCGGGCTCTGACGGGGAGCGGGCAGGCGGCGTCGGGCTGTGACCGGGCCTGGGGCGCTGCGACCGCGTCGGGCTCTGCCGGGGAATCGCGCCTCGGCGGGGCCTGGGGCGCTGCGACCGCGCCGTCGTGACCATCGGCGGTAGTTCATTCGAGGGTGCCCTGCGATATGCGGGGCACCCTCGAAACACGTCCCGTTCGGGGACAGTAGCTCCACGAGCCCGGACAGCTTCTCCGTGCCGCGCGGCCGCCGGGGACACGCGCAGCGGGCCGCCGGGGACGTGCGCAGCGGGGCCGGCAGTCAGCGGCGGCAGCCGTCCGCGCTCACACCTTGCGCAGCAGCACCGAGTGCACGCGGTGCATCCCGTCCTTGCGCAGCACCAGGTCGGCGCGGCCGCGGGTGGGCAGCACGTTCTCGGTGAGGTTCGGCCCATTGATGGTGCGCCAGATGCGCAGGGCGGTCTGCTCGGCCTCGTCGTCGGAGAGATCCGCGTAGCGGCGGAAGTAGGAGCGCGGATCGGAGAACGCCGTCCGGCGCAGCTGCAGGAACCGCTCCACGTACCAGCGCTGGACGTCCTCGGGTCGGGCGTCGACGTACACGGAGAAGTCGAAGAAGTCCGAGACGGCCATCCCCAGCCGCCCGTCGGGGCGCGGCCGCGCGGGCTGCAGCACGTTCAGGCCCTCGAGGATCAGCACGTCGGGGTGCTCGACCACCGCCCGCTCGTCCTCGATGATGTCGTAGGTCAGGTGGGAGTAGACGGGGGCCTCGACCCGATCCTGGCCGGACTTCACGTCCGAGACGAACCGCAGCAGGCTGCGCCGGTCGTAGCTCTCGGGGAACCCCTTGCGATGCATGATCCCGCGGGCCTCGAGCTCGGCGTTGGGCAGCAGGAACCCGTCGGTGGTGACCAGCTGCACCCGCGGCGTCTCCGGCCAGCGCGCCATCAGCTCGCGCAGCACGCGGGCCGTGGTGGACTTGCCCACCGCCACCGAGCCGGCGATCCCGATCACGTACGGCGTGCGGTGCTGGCGCTGCGCGAGGAAATCCTCCCGGGCACGGCGCAGCGTCTCGGCCGCGGAGACCTGGAGGTTCAGCAGCCGGGAGATCGGCCGGTACACGGCATCGACCTCCTGCAGGTCGATCCGGTCACCCAGACCGCGCAGACGGATGACGTCGTCCTCGGACAGGGGCAGGGGTGTCTGCTGCGACAGACGCGCCCAGTCGTCCCGCGGGATCTCCTCGAACGGGGTGACGGTGCTCGTCGCTGAAGCGGCCTTCATAGGGATGATTGTTCCGCACTCCAGGAGCAATCCGTGCACCGCCGCCCCGGGTGAGACCTGTGAGGCCCCAGAGGGCAGGTGCGCGAACGTGATCACTCCTGCGCAGGTTCGGCCAGTGCCGTGCACGCGGACCCCGCGAGGTGAGGAACGACTCGCCGGGAAACCGCGCTGTGGCAGCTGAGCGCCGTGCGGGTCGCTAGCGTGAGCGGCATGTGTGGAATCGTCGGATACGCAGGCCCTAAGGCCTCAGCACCCTCCTCCCGTCCCGTGGACGTCGCCCTCCAGGGCCTCGCCCGCCTCGAGTACCGCGGCTACGACTCCGCCGGCATCGCCGTGATCGATGACGGCGCCGTCGACGTCACCAAGCGCGCCGGCAAGCTCGCCAACCTCCGTGAGGCGCTCGGTGAGGGCACCGAGACCTCCGGGCGCGTCGCCATCGCCCATACCCGCTGGGCAACCCACGGTGGCCCCACCGACGGCAACGCTCACCCCCACGTCGGCGGCCGCGACGGCGAGCTCGCCCTGGTCCACAACGGCATCATCGAGAACTTCGCCGCGCTGCGCTCCGAGCTCGAGGGACAGGGATACACCTTCACCTCCGAGACCGACACGGAGGCCGCCGCGCACCTGGTGGCCCGCGAGATGGAGACCACCGGTGACCTCACCGAGGCGATGCGCCGCACGGCCGCCTCGCTCGAGGGCGCCTTCACCCTGCTGGCCGTCCACCGCGACGCCCCGGACACCGTCGTCGCCGCCCGCCGCAACTCCCCGCTGGTCGTCGGCCTCGGCGACGGGGAGAACTTCCTCGGCTCGGACGTCGCAGCCTTCGTCGACTCCACCAAGGAGGCCCTCGAGGTCGGCCAGGATCAGGTCGTCACCGTCACCGCCGACGCCGTCTCCATCATCGACTTCGACGGCCACGAGGTCACCGACGCCAAGCGCTACACCATCGAATGGGACGCCGCCGCCGCGCAGAAGGGCGGCTACCCCTCCTTCATGGCCAAGGAGATCCACGAGCAGGCCGCCGCCGTGGCCGACACCCTGCTGGGCCGCATGGAGAACGGCTCACTGCACCTGGACGAGATGGACATCGACCCGTCCGTGCTGCGCAGCGTCGACAAGATCGTCGTGATCGCGTGCGGCACCGCCGCCAACGCCGGCGAGGTCGCCAAGTACGCCATCGAGCACTGGTGCCGCATCCCCACCGAGGTCGAGCTTGCCCACGAGTTCCGCTACCGCGATCCCGTCGTCACCGAGAAGACCCTGGTGGTGGCGATCTCGCAGTCCGGCGAGACCATGGACACGCTGATGGCGGTGCGCCACGCCCGCGAGCAGGGCGCGAAGGTCGTCGCCATCTGCAACACCCGCGGCTCCACGATCCCGCGCGAATCCGACGCCGCCCTGTACCTCCACGTCGGGCCCGAGATCGCGGTGGCCTCGACCAAGGCGTACCTGGGTCAGATCGCCGCCTGCTACCTGCTGGGTCTGTTCCTCGCCCAGGTGCGCGGCAACTTCTACCCCGACGAGATCAGCGCCCTCATGGCCGATCTCGAGAAGCTCCCCGAGCACATCCAGACGGTGCTGGACGACGCCGGCCAGATCGAGCGGCTCGCCGAGGACATGAAGGACGCCAGGAGCGTGCTGTTCCTGGGTCGCCACGTCGGCTACCCCACCGCGATGGAGGGCGCCCTCAAGCTCAAGGAGCTGGCCTACATCCACGCCGAGGGCTTCGCCGCCGGCGAGCTCAAGCACGGCCCGATCGCCCTGGTCGAGGAGGGCCAGCCGGTGTTCGTCATCGTGCCCTCCCCGAACGGCCGCCACTCGCTGCACTCCAAGGTCGTCTCCAACATCCAGGAGGTCCGCGCCCGCGGCGCCCGCACCCTGGTGATCGCGGAGGAGGGCGACGACGACGTGGTGCCCTACGCCGACGAGGTGATCCGGGTGCCCGCCACCCGCACCCTGTTCGCCGCGCTGCTGACGGTCATCCCGCTGCAGATCTTCGCCTGCGAGCTGGCCACCGCGAAGGGCCTGGACGTCGACCAGCCGCGCAACCTCGCCAAGTCCGTCACCGTCGAGTGACCGGCCCGGCAGGGGAGGGGCGCCGCGAAGCACCTTCCCTGCCGGGCGAGCCCCTCCCTGCTGAGGGTGTGATACTGCCGGGGTGATGAGCTTCCCCTTCGACCAGCCGACGCCCGGCCCCGAGGACAGCTTCGGGGGCCGGGCGTTCGCTCCGCGTGAGGACGGCACCGTGGCCGGCGTCGGCATCGACGTCGTGGACATCTCCCGCCTCGCCGAGATGACCGCGCGCACCCCCGCTCTGCTGGAGCGGCTGTTCACCCCCGGGGAGCGCGGACTGTCGGCCGCGTCCCGCGCCGCCCGAGTGGCTGCGAAGGAGGCCGTCGGCAAGGCCCTCGGCTCCCCGGGCGACTTCTCCTGGCAGGACGTCACCGTCGACCGCACCGCCGCCCGCCGCCCCTACCTGCGCCTGCGCGGTGCCACCTTGCGGGCCGCCGAGGCACAGGGCATCGTGCACCTGCACCTGTCGCTGTCCCACGACGGGGACATCGCGACCGCGATCGTCGTCGCCGAACGTGAGCGGCCCTCGGGAGACCGGGGGCCCGGGGAAGGAGGCACCGCATGATCTGTGGATACACCGCCCAGGAGGTCCGCGAGGCGGAACAGCCGCTGCTGTCCGCCGGCCAGCCGCTGATGCTGCGCGCCGCCCGCGCCCTCGCCGACCGGGTCCGGGAACGGCTCGCCGCCGGGGCCGACGGGGAACCGGACGGCCCCGAGCCCTACCGCGAGACCCCCGTCGGCCCCCGCGTCCTCGTGCTCGCCGGTCGCGGGTCCAACGGCGGGGACGGACTGCACGCCGCCGCGATGCTGCGCCGCGACGGCATCGCGGCCGATGCGATCGCCACCTCCGACGGCGTCCACGCCGAGGGCGCCGCAGCGCTCCGGGACGCCGGCGGCACCATCCACTCCCTGCCCGAGAGCTCCGCCGGCGATCTCCGCCAGGTGATCGCGGGCGCCGGTCTCGTCCTGGACGCGATCCTCGGGATCGGCGGGCGCCCCGAGATCCCCGCCGCTCTCGAACCCCTGCTGGAGGCCGTGCGCGCCGAGCAGGTCCCGGTGATCGCCGTGGACGTGCCCAGCTTCGTCGACGCCACCAGCGGCCAGGCGGCGCCCGGCGCCCTCGCAGCGAGCGAGACCGTCACCTTCGGCGCCGTCAAGGCCGGTCTGCTGCTGCCCGGCGCCGCGCACCTGACAGGGACCCTCCACAGCGTCGACCTCGGCCTCGGCGAGCATCTGCCCGCCCGGCCCGCCGCCGCACGCCTCGAGGACAGCGACCTGCGCGCGTTGTGGCCCCGCCCGGAGCGGGACGCCACCAAGTACTCCCGCGGCGTGGTCGCCGTCGTCGCCGGCAGCCCCCGGTTCCCCGGTGCCGCCGTGCTGACCTGTTCCGGCGCCGCCCGCGCCGGGGCGGGAATGGTGCGCTGCGTGGCGCCGCAGAGCGTCCTGGACCTCGTCCTCCAGATCCGGCCGGAGGTCGTCGGCCAGCCCACCGACACCGTGGACCTCGAGGAGATCGGCCGCACCGACGCCCTCGTCGTCGGTTCCGGGATCGGGGGCGAGGACCCCCGGGCCCGCGCCGGCCTCGACGTGCTCTCCCGTGACATCGACCACGCCGGCGAGCACGGGAAGGACCGGGACGGCGACGGGGGAGCAGGCGGGCTGGAACGCGGCGTGATCGACGCGGGCGGCCTCGCCGCCATGACCGCCGAGCACCGCTTCGGGTCCGACGTGGTCCTCACCCCGCACCGCGGCGAGGCCGAACGGCTCGCCGATCGTCTCGGGATCGGCACCGACCTCCCCGGCCCCGAGCTCGCGGCCGCGCTCGCCGGCGCGACCGGCGCGACCGTGCTGCTCAAGGGCGCCGTGACCCTGGTCGCCCCGGGGGACGGCGGCCCCTTGCGCGCCCAGGACGACGCCACCTCCCAGCTCGCCACCGCCGGCACCGGAGACGTCCTGGCCGGCGTGATCGGAACTCTGCTGGCCGCCGGTCTGCCCGGACCGGATGCCGCAGCCCTCGGCGCGATGCTCCATGGTCGCGCGGGGCGCCTCGCGTCCCGGGACGGCCTCCAGCCCCTGGTCGCCCTCGACGTCGCCGACCACCTCCCCGCTGCACTCGGGGCTATCCTGGCGGGCGCCCTGCCGTGATCGAAGGAGTTCGATGACCATCCCGATGCCCGCCGAGGACCCTCGGCACGTGCCCAACCGTGTCGTGATCGACCCCGCGGCCATCACCGAGAACACCCGCGCCCTGACCGGCCAGCTCGAGGAGCACACAGCCCTGATGGCCGTGGTGAAGGCCGACGGCTACGGTCACGGCATGCTGACGGCGGCGCGCGCGGCGCTCGAGGGCGGGGCGACCTGGCTGGGCGTCGCCCATCCCGCCAGTGCACTGGCCCTCTCCCGCGCCGGCCTCGACGTGCACATCCTCACCTGGCTGTACGAACCGCACACCGCCGCCGAGGTGCTGCCCGACGTCCTCACCGCCGGCATCGACGTGTCCGTCGGATCCCCGGAGATGCTCGAGCTGGTCGCCGCTGCCGCCCGCCAGGCCGAGCGCCGCGCCCGCGTGCACCTGAAGATCGACACCGGCATGGGGCGCAACGGCATCCTGCCCTGGCAGGTGCGCGAGATCGGCGCCGCCATGCAGCAGGACGACTTCGTCCAGGTCGTCGCCGCCTGGACCCACCTCACCAGCGCGGACGACCCCGCGGATCCGGCCACGGACCAGCAGGTCGACCTGTTCGACTCCGCGTGCGAGGCCCTGGCCGACGAGATCGGCCCGATCCCCCTGCAGCACATCGCCAACTCGGCGGCGCTGCTGTCCCGCCCGGACCTCCACCGCGACCTGGTCCGTCCCGGCATCGCCCTGTACGGCTACCCGCCGGTGCCCACCGACGTCCCGCTGCGGCCCGCGATGACCCTGACCAGCCGACTGGCCATCGTCAAGGAGGTCCCCGAGGGGCACAGCCTGGGGTACGGGAGGATCCGCAGCACCAGCCGTCGCACCCGGCTGGGCCTGGTCCCGATCGGGTACGCCGACGGCCTGCACCGCGCCGGCAGCGACCGCTGCGACGTGCTCGTGCGCACCGGCTCCGGGGACCACATCGCCCCGCAGGTCGGCCGCATCAGCATGGACCAGATCATCATCGACCTGGGCCCCGACAGCGACGCCGTCGCCGGGGACGAGGTCTTCCTGTTCGGGGACGCCGGCGGTGAGGCCACCGCGCCGACCGCGAGCACCGCCGATGACTGGGCACTGGCCGCCGGCACCATCCCCTACGAGATCCTCACCTCCGTCTCCGGCCGCGTGATGCGGGAGACCCGCGCATGAGCCCCCTGACGATCCGCACCACCGACGCCGACGGCACACGCGCCGCCGCCGCCGCCCTCGCCGGGGCGCTGCGGGCCGGCGACCTGCTGATCCTGGACGGTCCGCTGGGCGCCGGCAAGACCACCTTCACCCAGGGACTGGGACAGGGCCTCGGGGTGCGCGGTCCCGTCGCCTCGCCGACGTTCGTCATCGAGCGCGTCCACCCCAGCCTCACCGGTGGGCCGGCGCTGGTGCATGTGGACGCCTACCGGCTCGGCGGGGGAGGCGACATCGACGACCTCGACCTGGAGGCCGACCTCGACCAGTCCGTCACGGTCGTCGAATGGGGCCGCGACCGCGTCGAGCACCTGGTCGACTCGACGCTCCTGATCGAGCTCGAGCGGCCCGACCACGTCGAGGACCCCGATGATCCCGACGAGCCGCGCACCCTGCGCCTGACCCCGCGAGGGCCGCGCTGGGACCGCGCCGCGACCGAGCAGCTCAGGGCCGTTCTGGGCCTGGAGGCTGCAGACCGCACCGCACCGACACCGGGGGAGGACCGCTGATGCTACTGGGAATCGATACGTCCGGGGCCGTCAGCGTCGCCGTGGCCCGCGCCTCCTTCGGTGCCGGCCGGGACGCGACCGGCGCGGGAGCGGAGGCATCGCCCTTCGACGGCACCCCCGCGCCCGAGGTCCTCGCTGTGCGCTCCGACCAGCGGGCCCGTCATCACGACGAGGTGCTCCTGGCCCTCATCGACGAGACGATGCGCGAAGCGGGCGCCACCCGAGCCGAGCTGACCGGGATCGTCGTCGGCCGCGGCCCCGGCCCGTTCACGGGCCTGCGCGTCGGCCTGGTCGCCGCCCGCAGCATCGCCGACATCCTCGGCATCCCGCTGTACGGGCTCAGCTCCCTTGACGCCCTCGCCGAACAGGCGCTCGCCGAGTACGCCCCCGCGGCCTCTGCTTCGCTGACCGTCGCCGTCGCCCTGGACGCCCGCCGCCGCGAGGTCTACCACGCCCGCTACCGGCAGGACGCCGACGGAGCCCTGACCCGCACCGCGGATCCCGCGGTCGACGCCCCGGCCGCAGTTGCCGCGGACCTCTCCGCCTGCGACCTGCTCGTCGGCTCCGGGGCCGCGCTGTACCCGGAACTGCTGCCGGCCACCTCGCCGCTGGTCGACGCCGACGCCGGGTACCTGATCCGCGCCGCCTCCCGCCTGATCGGACAGGGAGAGGACCTCGCCGATACCGATCCCATGTACCTGCGCGAGCCCGACGCCGCCAAGCCCACCGCGCGCAAGAGCGCTCTCGGGCTGTGAGATGACGGCCGACCTGCCGCGGGAGGACCCGTCGGACCAGCCGGAGCCGACGGGCCGTCCGGACCAGCGCGACCAGCTGGGCCAGCCGGAGCAGGGGGATACGTTCCGCTGGGCACTGCGTCCCGCTGGCCTTCACGACGTCGAGGAGATCGCCTTCGCCGAGCTCGAGCTCTTCCCCGACGAGGCCTGGACCGTGTTCCAGCTCGCCGCGGAGATCGAGCACCGCGACCGCCGTTACGTCATCGCCGCGCGGGGCCCCGACGCGACCGGTGACCTGCTCGGTTACGCCGGGATCATGCTCGCCGGGGACGTCGCCGACCTGCACACCATCGGCACCCGGATCGAGGGCGTCGGCATCGGCCGCGCCCTGCTGGCCTGGTGCGAGGACCAGGCGCGACGGGCGGGGGCGACGCGGATGCTGCTCGAGGTCCGCGAGGACAACTCACGCGCCCGGACGTTCTACACCACGGCCGGATACCGGACCATCGACCGCCGCCGGGGGTACTACCGCATCCGCGGCCGGCAGATCGATGCGCTGGTGATGGAACGGGATCTCTGACCCGCCCTCACGCGAGGCCCTACAGGAAGTCGCGCACCTTCTGGAACACGTCGGGGTAGCGGCTCTCCAGCCGGACGGTGCCGATCCGCAGTCCCACCAGGAACGCGACCACGCCCAGCAGGAGCGACAGCACACCCGCGACGAGCTGGATCGCGGGGCTCCCCACGATGAGTCCCCAGACAGCGACCCCGACCGCCGGGATCTGGGGGACCGCCACCGCGATCATCGAGATCGTCATCGACAGCATCGCATTGGTGCTCGAGGCGGACTTGTCCTTCATCGGGTTCGTGCCGGGAGGAGAGGCCGGGTAGGGCATGATCACCCCGACCGCGAGGGATACGCCCCAGCCGGTGATCGCGGTGCCCAGGGAGCCCAGCACCGTCAGCGGGACCAGGTGCCCCATCCCGAACAGCAGCGGCACGGCGACGGTGACCACGACGATCACGGGCACCATCAGCACCGCCATGGCGGCCACGCGGCCCAGCTGGTTCGCGCGGGCCGGGAGCCCGGCGGTGATGTTGACCCAGCCGGAGGGACCGTCGAACCCGATCTCGTTGGACAGGGTGATACCCGTCAGCCCGCACATCATGATCAGGATGGCCAGCATCATCGGTCGTGAGTCGGGAACGGCGAGCCCCATCGCGGCGAAGAACAGGAGCATCAGCGGGTACATCCCGATCGCGGCGAGATACCGGGTGTCGCGCCGCCAATAGCGCAGCGACTTGCCCATCACCGCGCCGAACGCGCCGGGCCGGACGAAGCGGGGCACCAGGGGAGAGACCTTGGTGGCACCGGAGGAGGCATCACCGCTGAGGGCGGAGGTGAGGGACGCATCGATCGAACGTCGCCACCACAGCCATGTCGCCGCGATCGCGACGGCGCCGATCAGCGCCCGGGCCAACGCCGGCAGCACCCGGCCCTCGGCGAGATCCATCGGCACCGCGAACAGCGCCCCGAACGGGGTCCAGGCAGCGACCTCGACGACGGTGGGCAGCAGCTGCCTCAGCCTCTCCGCGTCGAGATCCTCGACCCTCTGCAGCAGCAGGGAGCCGCCGTAGATGGCGGCGAACATGATGACCATGCCGATGATCCCGCCGACCTCGCGGCCGCTGCGCGAGGAGGCCCTGCTCGCAGAGTGCGCGAACCAGGCGCGCGGCAGCAGCAGGCACAGGGCGACCGCGGCGAGGTTCGCCGGGATCAGAGCGACCATGGCCGCGGCGATCCACAGCGCCCCCTGACCGAACAGGATGAGCCACAGGATCTCGAACGCCGTCGCGATCAGGACGGCCAGGAGCGTGAACGCGCTGGGCAGGCTGAGCGCGGCGGCGGCGAAGAGCCCGGGCTGGAGCTGCTTGGCGCTGCGGGGGAGCAGGGCGAAGGCGCGCGGATCCAGCGTGTCGTCCAGCCCGAAGGCGAGCACGGGGATCGCCAGCCACACCAGGACCGTGAGCGCGCCCAGACCCCGGATGATCATGGGGAAGGTGGAGCCCTCTCCCGCCCACAGCGTCGCACTGAGGAACAGTGCCACCAGGGCGGCCATGCCGCCGAGCGCGTACAGGACGCCGAAGCAGGTGCCGATGATCTTGCCGACGTTCTTGCGGTAGGACCGCTTCCACAGGGTCCACTTCAGCCCCAGCAGCAGGCGCAGCAGGGAGCGCTGGGAGACGGAGCCGTGGTGGATCCCGGCCGCGGAGGCGGTCGCAGCGTGCTCGCTGCTCAGGACTCCAACCACGACAGGCTCCCCTCCTCGACGTCGGCCCCGCCGACGAGATCGATGAACGTCTGGACGAGGCTGCCGCCGCGGCGGACCTCGTCCAGCGTGCCGTCGGCCATCAGCTCCCCGTGCGCGATGATCGCGACGTGGCTGCACAGCCCCTCGACCAGCTCCATCACGTGGCTGGAGAGGACCACGGTGCCTCCGCCCTCGACATAGGCGGTGAGGATCTTCCGGATCACCTGCGCGGAGACCGGGTCCACCGCCTCCAGCGGCTCATCCAGCACCAGCAGCCGCGGGGCGTGCAGGAGGGCACCGGCCAGCAGGATCTTCTTGGTCATGCCCGCGGAGTAGTCGACCACGAGCTTGCCGTCCTCGCCCGCGAGATCGAGGGCCGTCAGCAAGGACTGGGTGCGCTCCTCGACGACCTCGGGGTCCATGCCGCGGATCAGGCCGACGTAGGTGAGCAGCTCGCGTCCCGTGAGCCGGTCGAAGGTGCGCAGGCCGTCGGCGAGCACGCCGAGCCGGGCCTTGGCCTTCTCCGGCTCCGCCCACATGTCGGTGCCGAGCACATGGGCGGTGCCGCCGCTGGGCCGCAGCAGGCCGGTGGCCATCGACAGCGTGGTGGTCTTGCCGGCGCCGTTGGGGCCGACCATCCCGTAGAACGAGCCGCGGGGCACGTCCAGGGAGATCCCGTGGACGACCTCGGTGCCGGAGAAGGACTTCCGCAGGCCACGGATAGACAGCGCCGACTGCGGCGGGACGGCGGCGCTCTCGGCCACGGGAGCGGCGGGGCCGGTGCTCGGTGACGGGGAGGAGGGCGGGACGGAGTGCATGTGATCACGGTATCGAGCGAACGGTCGGCGGTGCTCCGTCCCTCGGTCACCGGCACGTCGACCTTCGTCGGCCCTGATCAGGTACCGCGGGCTCGAGCCGCCCGCTAGAGTGACCCGGAGTCGAACCGGCTCTGACGGAAGGAGCCCCATGTCGAAGCTGCGCCCGACCCCTCGTGCCCCCGGTCTCGCACCGGAGGTCGAGGAGATCCCCATCGGTGTGCGCCGGCTGGCGTCCTGGTCCTGGCGGGTGATCGTGATCGTCGCGGCCTCAGCCCTGATCCTCTGGGCTCTGCTGAAGATCACCACCCTCGTGATCCCGGTGCTCATCGCCGTGCTGCTGGCCGTGATGCTGATGCCGATCGTGAGGGTCCTGACGCGCTACACGTTCCTGGGCCGGGCCGCGGCCAGCGGCATCGCACTGATCGGTCTGCTGCTGCTGGTCGCCGGCATGTTCACCCTCGCCGGGCGTCAGCTGATCGCCCAGTTCTCGGACATCCAGGACAAGGCCGTCACCGGCTTCCAGTCCGTCATGGACTGGGCGACGACGACGTTCCAGATCGACGCCCCCATGATCGACAGCGCCATCAACGAGGGCCTCACGCAGCTGCAGGAGAACGCGGATGCCCTGCTGAACTCGGCGCTGAGCACCGCTGCGGTGATCGGCAACCTCGCCACCGGCATCGTGATCTGCCTGTTCACGCTGTTCTTCCTGCTCTCCAGCGGGTCGACGATCTGGCGCTGGGTCGTGGGGCTGCTGCCGCCGGCCGCCCGTGAGGACACCCACGAGGCCTTCCGCCGCGGCTGGAAGGCCCTGTCGGCATACGTGCGCACCCAGATCCTGGTGGCGGCGGCCGACGCGGTCGGCATCGCGATCGGGATGGTCTTCCTGGGACTGGGCTCCTACGCGGTGCCGATCTGGCTGCTCGTGTTCCTGTTCTCCTTCATCCCGCTGGTCGGTGCGATCGCCTCCGGGATCATCGCGGTGCTGCTGGTGCTGGTGCTGCAGAACTGGATCTTCGCGCTGATCATGCTGGGCATCGTGGTGGCCGTCCAGCAGATCGAGGGCAACGTCCTCCAGCCCTTCCTCATGGGCAAGGCGGTCGAGCTGCATCCGCTCGCGGTGTTCCTGGGCGTGGCCGCCGGCGCCATGATCGCCGGGATCCCCGGTGCTCTGTTCGCGATCCCGCTGATCGCCTTCGTCAATGCGACCCTGCTGTACGTCGTCGGCCGCGATCCCAGCCCGGAGCTGGGCCACGACGACGCGGCGGCGGACCATTTCGCGGCGCTGGCCGGCGGCAAGGGCGCCCAGCGGAGCACCCGCTCCCAGGACGATGCCCAGAAGCGGTCCCCGGCGAAGTCGTCCCGGGAGGGATCCACCGCGGAGGTCTCCTCCGGAGGAGCCCGCCCGGACAGCGCCACGGGATCGGCGGGGGAGGAGCCGGCGCCGTCGAGCTGACCGGGCCGTCCGCCGGCGGGCGGCGGATCGTCCGGGGCCCTGCCCGCGACAGGCGGCGGATCGCCGTCGGACCTTCTCGGAGCGCCGAGCCCCACCCGGAGCGCTGATCACCTCTCAGAGGCGGGCACAGCGCGGCAGACACAGCAAGGACCCGTCTCCGGCCATCGCCGGAGAGGGGTCCTTGCTCGTGCGAGACGGCTCGTCGGTCGGGGACCGGTCTGCGGGCCTCGCGGGGAGGTGTCGGTGGCGCGGCGCTCGGAGAGCGCCCGCGGGTCACGGACGGTAGGGCTTGGCCTCGAGGATGTCGACCGGGAACGACTTGCCGTTCGGTGCGGTGTAATCGACCGTGTCGCCCACCTTGGAGCTGTGGATCGCGCTGCCCAGCGGCGACTCGGTGGAGTAGACCTCGAGGTCGGAGTCCTCGGCGATCTCGCGATTGCCCAGCAGGAACGTGCGGTTCTTGCCGGCCAGCGTGATCGTGACGACCATGCCCGGCTCGACCACACCGTCGTCCTTGGGGGACTCGCCCACCACGGCGTTCTTGAGCAGACGCTGGAGGTCGGCGATGCGAGCCTCCATCTTCCCCTGCTCCTCGCGGGCGGCGTGGTACCCACCGTTCTCCTTGAGGTCGCCCTCGTCGCGGGCGGCGGCGATGCGCTCGGCGATCTCCGTGCGGCCCGGCCCCTCCAGCTCAGCGAGCTCCTTGGCGAGGCGGTCGTACGCGTCCTGGGTGAGCCAGGCGCCATTCGGCTGGCTGCTCATGGGTTCACTCCTGTCGTCTTCGGTGTGCGCATGCGGGACCGCGGGAAAGGGCCCCCGTACGCGAATCACGGGGCACATGACCTCATGCGCCCCGTGTGCGGATGATGATGACCGGCGCGTCGCCGGTATCGGAATACCTTACACCGCGAGATTCCGAGTTCCGGGACCCTGTGCGCTGTTTCGCGATCGGAGAACCCGGGGTCTCCCTCGACGGCTCACGGATCAGGCCGGTTCGCAGCCCACCACTTCCGCGGAGACCGCCTCGCCCTGGGTGGCGATCTCCACGTGGTGGGCGCTGCGCCTCTCGGACTGCGCCGCGATGGTGGTCTCGACGAAGCCGACCTGCGCGCGCCCCTTGTTCAGGGCCTGGATCTGGCAGACGGCCTCGGTTCCCGGACGCATCGTGACCACGTAGTCGACCCCGATGAGGTCGTCGTCGAGATGCTCGTAGGCGAGCACCTCGGACTTGATCGGGTTGCTGGCGACCTGCATGCCGACGTAGACGACGACGGCCAGGAACACGGCTGCGGCCGCGGCCAGGAGCACTCGTGCCGTGCGCTTCGTGACGATCGGGCCGCCGTAGCGATCCGCCGGACGATGCGTGGAACCATTCATGCCCTCAGTCTTCCAGACCCCGGCGGGGCCGTTTCTCAGACGGTCCCGCAGGTCCTGCTCCCGGTCGCGCCCGCAGGCTCTCGCGCGGCCCCTCGGGCGGGCCCCGGCCGACGGTCGCGGCGCCGCCGGAGAGCTCCCGTCCCGTTCCCGTGCGACCGTGCCGGGCACTGGGATCCTTCAGTCGGGGTGGCGTACGATCGGGCGCTGGTGCCCCACGCGATCCGGTGCCCGCACCGGGCCCGTCCGGGGCCGTTCCCATCCCGCCGCTTCCGAGGAGTGCCGTGTCCGTCCAGCTTCCCGCCCCTGATGAGACCCTGCGGATGGTGGCCGTCCACGCGCACCCGGACGACGAGTCCTCCAAGGGCGCCGCGACGACCGCTCGCTACGTGCGAGAGGGTGCGCAGGTCACCGTCATCACCTGCACGGGCGGCGAACGCGGTGACGTGCTGAATCCCAAGCTGCGCGACGATGCCTCACTGATGAGCGACCTGCCGGCGGTCCGCCGCCGCGAGATGGCTGAGGCGCAGCGGATCCTGGGCGTGGATCACGAGTGGCTGGGCTTCATCGATTCCGGACTGCCCGAGGGCGACCCGCTGCCGCCGCTGCCCGCCGGCAGCTTCGCCACGCTCTCCCCGGAGGAGGCGGCCAGACCGCTGGTCGAGGCCGTGCGCCGACTGCGCCCGCATGTGATGACCACCTACGACGAGAACGGCGGCTACCCCCACCCCGACCACATCCAGGTCAATCGCGTGAGCCTGGCGGCCTTCGACCTCGCCGCGGATCCCGATTTCGCGCCCGAGCTCGGCGAGCCCTGGGAGGTCGCGAAGCTCTACTACATCAACGGCTTCCACCGGCAGCGGTTCTCGGCGATCAACCGTCATCTGCGCGCCGAGGGCACTCCCAACGAGGAGCTCGAACAGATGCTGCAGCGGCTCGACGAGAGCACCGACCGGCTCCTGACGACCCGGATCGACGTGCGCGAGTACCTGGGAGTGCGCGATGACGCACTGCGTGCCCACGCCACCCAGGTCGACCCCGACGGCCCGTTCTTCCGCATTCCGCACGAGGTCGAACTCGCCGTGTGGGGGACCGAGGACTACGAACTGCACATCTCCCGCATCGGCGTGAAACTGCCCGAGAACGACCTCTTCGCCGGACTGCGTCCCGACTCCCTCGAGGCCCGGCCATGACGGGCACGGGGCTCATCCCCGCCCTCGGCGCCGGCGTCTCCGGGACGGTGGGGCGCCTTCTCGCCGATCCCGCCCCCTCGGACGGGGAGGATCTCAACGCCGTGACGGTCTCCCCGGGGCTGCCCGGGTTCCTCGTGGTGTTCCTGCTCGCCGTCGTGGTCGTGCTGCTGGTGCTGGACATGTCGCGGCGCACGCGCCGTGTCCAGGCCCGCGCACGGGTCCAGGAGCGGATGGAGGCCAAAGCGGCGGAACAGTCCGCGAAGGGCGAGCGCGCTCGCGAGGATTCAGACGCCGCCGGCCGGGAGGATCAGGGCGGTCCGGAGGGCCAGGGCGGCCCCGAGGACAGGGGCGGCCCGCCGCAGTCCGGCCCGTCGGCCGACGGGGATCCCAGGCGCGGAAGCGACGACCAGCGCGACCAGCGCTGAGACCCGGGCTCGTCGGCCGGCAGCGGCCCGGCGCCCGCACGGGCAGCGCGGAGCTGGCACCTGACGCGAGGGCTGGACACGACGCGAGGCCGGCCCGTGACGCGCCGCCCGCACGCGACGCGAGGCCCGCCCGCGTGCCGTCGGCGAGCGCCGGGAGACTGCGGCTCTCCTGACCGGCGGGGTCCGCCGCGTGATCAGGCGATGGAGACGGCGACCGCGGCGAAGTGGCAGCCGAAGCCCGCCAGGGTGCCCGCGTGGAAGATCTCGTGGAAGCCGAACCAGGCCGGTGAGGGATTCGGTCGTTTCAGGCCGTAGACCACTGCGCCCGAGGTGTAGGCCAGGCCCCCGGCGACCAGCAGCACCACCACGGCCCAGCCGCCACCGGCGTAGAGCTGCGGCATGTAGAAGATCGCGATCCAGCCCAGCGCGACGTACGCCGGCACGTACAGCCAGCGCGGGGCACCGGTCCAGAACAGGCGGAAGCAGACGCCCACCGCCGCGCCGCCCCAGGCGATGGCCAGCAGGGTCAGCGCCTGGCGCGGCTGCAGCAGGGCCACGGCGATCGGCGTGTAGGTCCCGGCGATGATCAGGAAGATGTTCGCGTGGTCAAACCGCCGCAGCATGATGGCGCGCTCCGAGGACCAGCTGCCGCGATGGTAGGTGGCGCTGACCCCGAACAGCATGCCGGCCGTCAGCACGAACACGGCGCACGAGAGCCGGATCGCCGTCGTCTCGCCGAGAGCGACCAGCAGCAGACCGGCCACCAGCGAAGCCGGGAACGCGATCAGGTGCAGCATCCCGCGCAGGCGTGGCTTGGGCAGCTGCACGCCGAGCCGCGTGGCACGCGCAGCCATGGACCGGGTCAGGCTCCGGGGCGCGAAGGTGTGCTCCGCGGCGGTGGGGATGTCGGCATCGTCCCCGGTGTCCTCCCCCGGGCCCTGGTCCCCGGCGGTCTCGGAGACCGCCTCGACGGCTTCCTGCGCGGCGCGGTCCTCGCGCCGCCGAGCGCGCGCCTCGGCCCGGGGTGGCTGCCCGGCGGGCGGGACATCGTTCGAGGGCTGCGAGGAATGCTCGCGGCGAAGGCCGTTGGTCATGACGGAGAGCCTAACCTACGGGTGCGTAACTTAGTGCTGCGGCACCCTGTGTCGATCCGGTGATGATCCCTGTGGATTGCAGGGACCGCGTGTGGATGTCACCGATAATGGCAGGGGGCCGCGAGCCCGGTCGATCCCCTCCGGGCGCGCGATCGGGTACGCCATGCGGTGCGGCCATGCCATTCTGGCGGGGGACCTCGCGCGGATCGACGGAAAGGGAGGCTGCTGTGGACGACGACGGCCTTCTCTACCGCGTCTACGAGAGGCGGCTGACCAAGGAGCTGGAGGCCTACCAGCTGCCCCAGCACCTCGGCGTCATCGTCGACGGCAACCGGCGCTGGGCGAAGGCGGCCGGTGAGACCACCGAGCACGGTCATCGCGTCGGGGCCGCCAAGATCGTCGAGTTCCTCTCCTGGTGCGAGGATCTGCGCATCCCGCTGGTCACGGTGTGGATGCTCTCGACGGACAACATGCGCCGGCCGCCCGAGGAACTGGTGGCCCTCTACGAGATCATCGCCTCCACGGTCGAGGAGATCGTGGAGGCCGGCTACTGCGTCAGGCTGACCGGCAACGCCGAGGCGCTGCCCGAGGACGTCCGTGCCGGCATCGCCCGCACCCAGGAGCGCGCAGCCCCGGATTCGCCGCTGACGGTGAACGTCGCCATCGGCTACGGAGGTCGCGAGGAGATCGTCGATGCCGTGCGCGAGCTGGTCCTCGACCTCGGCGGGCAGGGGAAGACCCCCGAGCAGATCGCCGCGGAGGTCAGCGTCGGCTCGATCGCCGATCACCTCTACACGCGAGGCCAGCCGGACCCGGATCTGATCATCCGCACCTCCGGCGAGCAGCGGCTGTCGGGCTTCCTGCTGTGGCAGTCGGTCCACTCGGAGTACTGGTTCTGCGAGACCTACTGGCCGGGGTTCCGGCGCGTGGACCTGCTGCGCGCCCTGCGCGATTTCTGCCGACGCGAGCGGCGCTACGGCGCGTGATGATCAATCCCGTCGATGCCGCCGTGGCGGTGGCAGACTGGCCGTACCGGAGCTCGTCAGAACTCCGGATGACGATCGGGTGAACGTCGAGCCCGCCGACGGCGGGACTCGCCCGGCGCCGGGTGCCGGCGCGGTTAGTGTCCTGGCATCCGCGAGATTTCGGGAGGCTCCTATGGATGAGACCACCATCGCCCGTGAGACGGCGCCGGCCGACGGAGGCCTGGCACCGGATGGCTCGAGTTCCGGGCGGGAGGTGATCGAGTCCCCGAACCGGGACGGCTCGCCCGTCGTGCCCTCCCTGCAGCCCGGCGTCGCTCAGCAGGTCCTGGCCGACATCGAGACCGGCGTGATCACCTACGTGCTGGACACCTCGGTGCTGCTGTCCGACCCGCTGTCCCTGCACCGCTTCGCCGAGCACGACATCGTGCTGCCGATCGTCGTGGTCACGGAGCTGGAGTCCAAGCGGCACCACCCCGACCTCGGGTACTTCGCCCGGCAGGCGCTGCGCCTGCTCGACGACCTGCGCGAGCTGCACGGCAACCTCGCCCAGCCGCTGCCGATCGGCAAGGCCGGCGGCCATGTGCACGTCGAGCTGAACCACATGAACTCGGCGTCGCTGCCCGACGGATTCCGCCTGGGCGACAACGACACCCGCATCCTCGCGGTGGCGAAGAACCTGCAGCTGGAGGGCAAGCACGTCGTGCTGGTCTCCAAGGACCTGCCGATGCGCATCAAGGCCTCGGCCTCCGGGATCCACGCCGAGGAGTACCGGGCCGAGCTCGCCCGCGACCGCGGCTACACCGGCATGGTCTCGGCCGGCGTCGACGAGCAGACCATGAGCGATCTCTATGCCGGCAAGACCGTGGAGATCCCCGAGGTGGCTCACCAGCCGGTCCATACCGGGCTCACGATCACCAGCCCGCGGGGCTCGGCCCTGGGCCGCATCACCCGGGACAAGAAGGCGCGACTGGTCCAGGGCGACCAGACGGTCTTCGGCGTCGGTGGCCGCTCCGCCGAGCAGCGGGTGGCGATCGACCTGCTCCAGGACGAGTCCGTCGGCATCGTCTCGCTCGGTGGCCGTGCCGGCACCGGCAAGAGTGCCCTCGCGCTGTGCGCAGGGCTGGAAGCGGTGCTCGAGCGCCGCACCCAGCGCAAGATCATGGTGTTCCGTCCGCTGTTCGCGGTGGGCGGGCAGGAGCTCGGCTATCTGCCCGGTGACCAGTCCGAGAAGATGGGGCCGTGGGGACAGGCCGTCTTCGACACCCTCGGGTCGATGGTCTCCCAGAACGTCATCGACGAGGTGCTCTCCCGCGGCATGCTCGAGGTCATGCCGCTGACCCACATCCGCGGCCGCTCCCTGCACGATGCCTTCGTGATCGTGGACGAGGCCCAGTCGCTGGAGCGCAACGTGCTGCTGACGATGCTCTCGCGCATCGGGCAGAACTCCCGCGTGGTCCTCACTCACGACATCGCCCAGCGCGACAACCTTCGCATCGGCCGGTACGACGGGATCGCCTCGGTCGTCGAGGCGCTCAAGGAGAAGGAGCTGTTCGGGCACATCACCCTCCAGCGCTCCGAGCGCTCGAAGGTCGCCGAGCTGGTCACGCACGTCCTCGACGAACCGGTGCTCTGACGGTGGCCGGGCGCACCTGGCTGGGCCCGGGTGCGCCTGGCCGAGCCGGAGTGCGCTCGCCCGCGGCCGGGGTGCGCGGGAGATCGTGCTACAGGGTCCGGCTGGGCTGAGCCACGATTGGAGCCAGCATGTGCACAGCTAGGCCCATATAGCGCCTAGCTGTGCACATGCTGGCTCCAATCTGACCCGGCCCTTCCCGTGCGGGCCCGTGCAGAGCGGGGACGGTCCGCGGCCGCCCGGCCCATCCCGTGCAGGCCCGCGCAGAGCAGAGCCGAGGCCACCCCGCACGGTTCTGCTCGCAGGCTCGTCGGGACGGTCATCCACAATCGGGCGACAGTGCTTGTCCGAGTGCGACGGGTGACGTCTTCTTGGGGGCATGCAGATCAGGGGCGTCCGGCACCGAGACCAGCTCCGTGGCGAGGACGGGGTCGGCACGGAGGATGTCGCGCGGTGGCGTCGTCGCGGAGCGCTGCGCAGCGTCCAACCGTGGTACGTCACCCCAGAGGCCCCGGAGTCCCTGGTCGTTCTCCTCGAGCACGGTCTGCGCCCCACCTGCATCGATGCCGCAGCATTCCATGGCCTCTGGACGCCGCTCCACACCGGCGTGCACGTATACCGACCGCGGGCCGATCGACGTGCCGAGCTGCTCGAACCGATCCGGCTCTCCCCGGTCCGGCGAGAGGAGGGCCAGGTGATCCGGCGGGGAGCGCCGGAGCCGCTGATCCTCCACGGGCGAGGGATGTCCGCCTGGCCGGACGATGATCCTGTGCCGTCGATCGAGCTGGTGCTGGAGCATGCCGCACGATGTCTGCCCACCGTGAAGGCGGCGATCCTGTTCGAGTCCGCTGTGCATCAGAGGAAGCTCACGCTTGCCGCAGCGCAGGCTCTCGTGGCGAGATTGCCGACCCGCCCGCGCCGCCCTCTCTCGCGCATCCGCGGTGACGCCGAGTCCGGGACGGAGACAGCAGTGCGCTGGTGGCTGGAGGAGCGACGCATCGAGGTGCGGCCCCAGGTGCGCTTCGTCGACGGCGCCGGTGACGAGCGGCGGATGGATCTGCTGGTCGGTCACAGCTGGGTGATCGAATGCGACAGCCGGAGCTTTCACGATGATCCCGCCAGCTACCAGGCGGACCGTCATCGAGATCTGTTCCTTCGTGCGAAGGGCTACACCGTCACGAGGCTGACATGGGAACAGGTCTTCCTCGAGTGGAAGGCGACGGAGGTGATGCTCTGTGCGGTGCTGGGGCGCGGCGACCACCGTCTCCCGGTCGCCGACCGCATCGAACGGCGAGCAGGATGAGTCGGGCGCTGGGCTCGGGTACTGAGCCCGTGCCCAGCGCTCGCCCGAGCACGCGCGTCAGGCCTGCGGCGCCGTCATCGAGAGCACGTCGAGGGCCGCGTCGAGCTGCTCCTCGGTGAGCTCGCCGCGCTCGACGAAGCCCAGCGCGATCGTCGCCTCGCGCACGGAGACCCGCTCCGCCACGGCGTGCTTGGCGATCTTCGCGGCGCTTTCGTAGCCGATCAGCTTGTTCAGCGGCGTCACGATGGAGGGGGAGGCCTCGGCGTAGAACCGGGCCTTCTCCTCGTTGGCGACGAGCCCGTCGACGGTCTTGTCCGCCAGCACGCGCGAGGCGTTGGAGAGCAGACGGATCGACTCCAGCAGGCTGGTGCCCATCAGCGGGATCTGCACGTTCAGCTCGAAGGAGCCCTGAGCGCCGCCCCAGGCGATCGCCGCATCGTTGCCGACGATGCGGGCGCAGACCATCAGCACGGCCTCGGGGATCACCGGGTTGACCTTCCCCGGCATGATCGAGGAGCCGGGCTGGAGGTCGGGCAGCGCGATCTCGCCGAGCCCGGTGTTGGGGCCCGAACCCATCCAGCGCAGGTCATTGCAGATCTTGGTCAGCGACACGGCGATGGTGCGCAGCGCACCGGACATCTCCACCAGGCCGTCGCGGGCCGACTGCGCCTCGAAGTGGTTGCGGGCCTCGGTCAGCGGCAGCCCGGTCTGCTCGGCGAGGTTGGCGATGACCTTCTGGGGGAAGCCCGCGGGGGTGTTGATCCCGGTGCCCACGGCGGTGCCGCCCTGGGGGACCTCGGCGGTGCGGGGCAGCGCCGCCTCGACGCGCTCGATGCCGTAGCGGATCGCGGCGGCATACCCTCCGAACTCCTGGCCGAGGGTGACCGGGGTGGCGTCCATCAGGTGGGTGCGGCCGGACTTCACGACCGCCTTCCATGCCTCGGCCTTGGTCTCCAGCGACTCGGCGAGGTGGTCCAGCGCAGGCAGCAGCTGCTTGGCGACGCCTTCGGTGACCGCCACGTGCACGGACGTGGGGAACACGTCGTTGGAGGACTGCGAGGCATTGACGTGATCGTTGGGGTGGACGTCGGGCCCGCCGTCGCTGGCCAGTGTCGCCAGCACCTCGTTCATGTTCATGTTCGAGCTGGTGCCGGAGCCGGTCTGGTAGGTGTCCACGGGGAACTGGCCGTCGTGATCGCCGGCGATGACCTCGTCCGCGGCGGCCACGATCGCGTCGGCGATGTCCGCCGCGAGGACTCCCAGGTCCTTGTTCGCGCGCGCCGCCGCCTTCTTCACCTGGGCGAGGGCGTGGATGTGCGCGGTCTCCAGCCCCTGCCCGGAGATCGGGAAGTTCTGGACGGCGCGCTGGGTCTGCGCGCGGTACAGGGCCGAGGCGGGCACCCGGACCTCACCCATGGTGTCGTGCTCGATGCGGTAGTCGTCCTGGTCGCTGGCCGGCGTGGTCTGGGACATGGAGAGGCCTCCCTCAGTCTGTTCGTACGATCGAGCTGGTCGGGCGATCGAATCGGGTCGTGCGGTTGCTATGGGGCCGATGAGGCAGATGGAGCCGGGCGGCCCCTGGAGATGGGCGGCCGAGCGCCGGTGGAGCTCAGCTCAGCTCGTGGCTCCACGGCGGGTCCGCGCCGGGCCGCGAGACGGTGATCGCGGCGAGTCTCGAGGCGCGCCGCAGCACGGCGGCGACGTCGTCGGAGGGCAGCCACGCCAGTCCTTCGCGGCGGTCGGCGCCCAGCAGTGACTTGTCGGCGAGCGCGTCGAGGATGCCGGCGGCGAAGGTGTCCCCGGCGCCGACGGTGTCGACCGCCTCGGTGACGACGGGGGAGACCTGCACGCGACCGCCGTCGGTGAATCCGACAGCGCTCTCGCCGCCGCGGGTCAAGACCGTCAGTCCCGGGCCCAGATCGCGCCAGGAGGCGACCACGTCCTCGACGTCCTCGGTGTCGTACAGCCAGGTCACGTCCTCGTCGGAGGCTTTGACGATGTCGCTGAGAGCGATGTTCGCCTCGACCCTCTCGCGCACCGCCACCGGATCGCCCATGAGAGTCGGTCGGGCATTGGGGTCGTAGCTGATGGTCGAGCGTTCGCGGGCTCGGCGCAGAACGTCCGTGACGGTCGCGGCACCCGGATCCAGCACAGCGGCGATCGAGGAGGTGTGCACCGCGTCCACGTCCTCGGGCAGCCCGGCCGGATCGGGGTCCCATGCCAGATCGAACGTGTATGTCGCGGATCCGTTCGCATCCAGCACGGCCTCCGCCGTCGAGGTGCGCCCCTCGAGCGAGCTCGCCGGGGTCAGCTCGACCCGGGACTCGGCGAGATGGGCGCGGATGGCGTCGCCTCGAGCATCGTTGCCGATGTGGGTGAGCAGATGGGTGGCGTGGCCGAGGCGGCTCAGCGCGACGGCCACGTTCATGGGGGAACCGCCGGGATGCTCACGACGGGCGCCGTCGGCGCCGACGACGATGTCAGTGAGGGCTTCTCCGACGATGAGGAATCTCGCGGTCACCGGTCGATCATCGCAGGTTTCCGGGTCCAGAGCGAACCCGATGGGCCGCCACCGGGGCGCAGAGTGTGCAGGAGAGCGGTACGACCGCGCGAGGCGCCGGCGGTGGAGGCGCGGTGCGGGACAATGGGGTCATGCACGTGCCCCGCGACGAGACGACCGACGCTCAGCCTGCCGCGCCGGAGAGCCAGGACCCGCCGGCGCAGCCGAAATCGGCGTATCAACTGCCCACGAAGCAGAACACGGTTCTGCGCAACATGGTGTGGGCTCTCAGTCTGACGGTCGCCGTGGTGGTCATCGTCGGGATCGCGTTCTTCGGCGTGGGCAGCGATCTCGATCGCGAGCCGCTGGAGAACTCCGAGGTGGATGTCGCCGAGAGTGCCCAGCGCGCGCAGGCCGAGGCAGGATTCCCGGTCGCTGCGCCGGCGCTCGGCCAGGGATGGACTGAACGTTCGGCGCGGTTCACCGGTGGCGAGAACGCGCGCTGGCAGGTGCAGTACTCCTCGCCGGAGGGAGGCTTGGTGACGTTGACCGAGGAAGCCGAGGTCAGTGCGCCCATGCTCTCCTCCGCCCTTCCCGGCGCCGTCGTCGAGGAGGAGCTGAGCATCGGCGGGGCCGACTGCCAGATCCTTCGCGGTGGCGAGGGGGACGCCACCGAGCAGGGCATCGCCTGCCAGGGAGAGGACTTCGGGGTCCTGGTGCATGGAGACGCCGACCCCGCCGAGCTGCGAACCCTCACCGACGCCGCGCTCGCCGACATGGAGCAGACAGCGGGAGCGTGACGTTCTCAGGACCCCGGAGCGCTGAGGTCAGTGCTCCCGGGGCCCTCCCGGAATGCCGAGCTCAGTCCTCCTCGCGCCGCGCGCTGACGGCCTCATCGAGGCGCTCGCGTGCCCCGTCGAGCCACTGCTGACAGCGCCGGGCGAGCATCTCGCCGCGCTCCCACAGCCCGATGGAGTCCTCGAGGCCGCCCTGACCGGATTCGAGGCGGCGCACGACCTCGACCAGCTGATCGCGGGCGGCCTCGTAGGACAGCTCGGCGATGTCGGCCGGAAGCTGCTGGTCCTCCTTGGGAGTGACCTCGGGGACGGTCTCCGCGGCCTGGTGATCGTCCGTGCTCGCGGCGTCGGACGGGCCGGTGGGAGTCTCGGCAGGGGACTGGTTCATGGGCTTCCTTCACGGTCGGAGGGCACGGGATCAGGACGGCAGGGTCAGGGCGCCGGCGGCGTGTACGGGTCGTTCTCGGTGCGCTGGGCGCCGAAGCGTCCGCCGGCGACACGCACCGAGACAGGCTCCCCGACGGCGACTGCTTCCGGGGAGCGCACGATGCTGCCATCGGCCGTCTGCGCCACCGCGTAGCCGCGCTCGAGAGTGGCCAGCGGACCGAGGGAGCGCACCTGCCGGCCGAGGTGGTCGATCTGGTCGGCGGCGCGGTCCAGTCGCGATCCCACCAGGGTGCGGGCCAGGGCGATCCGGGAACGGATCTCGTCGGCGCGCCCGGCCAGGATGGTCGAGGGATTCTCCAGCACGGGGCGCGAGCGCATCGCATCCAGCGCGGACTGCTCCCGCTCCAGCCGGGCACGAATCGCGGAGCGCAGCCGGGTGCGTCCCAGGTTCAGCTGCTCCAGCTCCGCCTGGATGTCGGGGACCACGCGCTTGGCGGCATCGGTGGGAGTGGAGGCGCGCACGTCGGCCGCGAGATCGATCAGGGGCGTATCGACCTCGTGGCCGATCGCGGAGACGATCGGGGTGCTCGCGGTGGCGACCAGCCGGGTCAGCTGTTCGTCGGAGAAGGGCAGCAGGTCCTCGAGGGAGCCGCCCCCGCGCGAGAGGATGATGACGTCGACGTCCTCGCGCTCGTCGAGCTCGCGCAGCGCCGCGGAGACCTCCCGCACGGCCTTGGTGCCCTGCACCGCCACTTCCTTGATCTCGAACTGCACTGCCGGCCAGCGGCGCCGTGCATTGACCACCACGTCACGCTCGGCGGCGGACTCGCGGCCGCAGATCAGGCCCACCACGCGCGGCAGGAAGGGCAGCGACTGCTTGCGGGACGCATCGAACAGGCCTTCTGTGGCCAGGACCCGCTTGAGCTGCTCGAGCCGGGCGAGCAGTTCTCCGAGCCCGACCGGCCGCATGTCGTCGGCCTCGAGCTGCAGGCTGCCGCGCTTGGTCCAGAACGTCGGCTTGGCATGGACGACGACGCGGGCACCGGCGACCGGCTCCATCGGCAGGGCACGCAGCACGTGTTCGCGGATCGGCACCGAGAACGACATGTCCACGTCGATATCGCGCAGGGTCATGAAGCTCAGGCCCGAGCCAGGACGCCGATTGAGCTGGACGATCTCACCCTCGACCCACAGCGGGGACATCCGGGCGACGTACTCGCTCACCTTGACCGACAGCTGCCGCAGCGGCCAGGGGTTCTCCGCCGTGGTCAGCGCCGCGGTGGGAGCCAGGGCCGGCCGCGGCGCCGCGGCACCGCTCGCGCCGGGTTCGGAGGAGGTCTCGCTCATGGGCACCACTGTGGCACGAGGGTGGGACAGCGTGGGCCCCGCCGCCGGGCTCGGGGGATGCAGATGCCCTGGGGAGGAACGTTCCGGGGCGCACACGAGCGACGACCCTGCCGCAGCGGGATCGCGCCCCGAGGGGCGCCGCCCCGGACGCTCAGAGGTGACGTCCCGGGACCGGGTCTGTGCAGGGTTGGTGAGTCTTGCCCCACGTCCCTGCCGTGATCGGCTCCGCGCTCCTACGATGGGGGCGTGAGCAACGGAACCGTCCTTCTTGCCGAGCCGCGCGGCTACTGCGCCGGAGTCGACCGGGCTGTGGTCGCCGTCGAACGGGCCCTCGAGCACTACGACGAGACCGTCTACGTGCGCCACGAGATCGTCCACAACAAGTTCGTCGTGGATCGGCTGAAGGAGAAGGGCGCCATCTTCGTCGAGGAGGTCGACGAGATCCCCGAGGGGTCGCTCGTGATCTTCTCCGCCCATGGGATCTCCCCGAAGGTTCGCGAGATGGCCGAGGAGCGCAATCTGCGCACCATCGACGCGACCTGTCCGCTGGTGACAAAGGTCCACAAGGAAGCGGTGCGCTTCGCCCGCGAGGACTACGACATCCTGTTGGTGGGCCACGACGGCCACGAGGAGGTCGAGGGCACGGCGGGGGAGGCCCCGGAGCACGTCCAGGTCGTCAATTCGCCCGACGACGTCGGCGACGTGACGGTGCGCGACCCCGAGAAGGTCGTGTGGCTCTCGCAGACCACCCTCAGCGTGGACGAGACCATGGAGACCGTGAACAGGCTCCGCGAGCGCTTCCCGGCGCTGCAGGCCCCGCCCAGCGACGACATCTGCTACGCCACCCAGAACCGGCAGGTCGCGGTCAAGAACCTCGCGCCCCAGGCCGATCTGGTCCTGGTCGTCGGCTCCCCGAACTCCTCGAACTCGGTGCGTCTGATGGAGGTGGCGCTGGAGGCCGGCGCCAAGGCTTCCCATCGCATCGACTCGGTCGCCGAGCTGCGCGACGAGTGGTTCGAGGGGATCGAGACCGTGGGCGTGACCTCCGGTGCCTCCGTGCCCGAGATCCTGGTCCAGCAGCTGCTCGGCGAGCTCGCCGAGCGCGGTTTCGGGGATGTCGAGCCCGTGCGGACCGCGACGGAGGACCTCATGTTCTCCCTGCCCCGTGAGCTGCGCCAGTCGATGAAGGCCAGCGGTGAGACGGACCGCCGCCAGCGTCCGTCGGGTCGCCACGCCACGGCCGAATCCTGATCATCATCGAGTCCTGAGCGCCGAGCCGCCGGGCATCTGCCCTCCAAGCTGACGCAGCCGCGAGAAACGTTCCCGCGGGAACGTCTCGACGGAGTGCAGCGTTCCCGCGGGAACGCGCGATACATGGATCAGCTGGCGCGATCCTCGCGATCGGGGGACTGGGCGCGGGCCTCTGCCGGGCGCGCGAGATCTGCGATATCGGCGTCATCGAGCGTGCGGGCTCGCCGCGTGAGCTGATCGACCTCGTCGATCTCCGTACCACTGAGCCCCAGGTCCTCGAACCGGCGCGCCGTGACCATGACCCGTGACTGCAGCGAGCCCACCGCCTCGTTGAACGCCGCGACCGATGAGTCCAGTGACCGGCCCACCTTGCCCAGATGGCCGACGAAGGTGCCGAGCCGGTGGTGCAGTTCGCGCCCGGCCTCGAGCACTGCGCGCGCATCCCGATTGAGGGCATCGGTGCGCCACGTGTGCGCGACGGTGCGCAGCAGCGCCACCAGAGTCGCCGGCGAGGCGACGACGACGTCCTTGGCGAAAGCGTGCTCGAGCAGATCCGGGTCCGTCTCCAGGGCCGCCGCGAGCACACCGTCGCTGGGTACGAACAGCACTGTGAACTCCGGAGTGTCCCCGAGCGCCTTCCAGTAGGCCTTGCCCGAGATGACCCCGACGTGGTGGCGCAGTGCCTTGGCGTGCGCCCGGCGGCGTGCCGCGGCGCGATCGGGGTCGGTCTCGCCGGTCGCATCGAGGTAGGCGTCCATGGGTGCCTTGGCGTCGACCACCACGTGCCTGTCGCCGGCCAGATGCACGACCAGATCCGGCCGCTGCCCCTTGTCCCCGTCGGCCCTCGTGCCGGCGAGCTGCTCACTGAAGTCGACGTGCTCGAGCATGCCGGCGGCCTCGACGATCCGTCGCAGCTGCACCTCGCCCCAGCGGCCTCGCGCCGTGGGTGCCCGCAGCGCCGCGGTGAGGGCGCTGGTTCCGGTCTCCAGCGACTGCGCGCGCTGTGCGAGCTGGTCGAGATGGGAGCGCAGCGCCCCCTCGGCCTCCATGCGCGCCGCCTCGGAGCGTGCCAGGGAGCGCTCCAGGTGCGAGAGCGTGGCGGTGATGGGGGCGAGGGTGCGCTGCAGCTCCGCCTCGCGCTCCTCCTCCGCCGCGTCGCGACGGGCCATGTCCCGCTCGAAGCGTTCGTCGGCCAGGCGCAGCAGCTGACCGGAGGCCTCGGCCTCGGCGCGCTGCTGCTCACCGGCGACGCGGGCGCGCTCGCGCAGCAGCAGCCAGGTGGCGAGGGCTCCGACCGCCGCGCCCAGCAGGAATCCCAGCAGGAGCATCTGTGTACCGCTCATGGGCCCAGCACACCACGGGGGTGCGACGGTCGAGCGCCGCCACGCGCCGTCAGCTCACGAGGACTCAGACGGGGCGAGACTCCCTGACCGTCTCGGAGCCGTCGAGCAGCCAGTCACCGCTGTCCTTGATCAGGAGGAAGTCGTAGACGGCCTCATAGCTGCCGGTGGAGTCGGTCATCACCTCGGTGATGCGGACCTCGGCGCGGTCGCCGTCGATCGTGGTCTCGCCGATCTCTGTCTCGAAGGTCAGATCTTCCTCCTGGATGCGCTCCGACCAGCTGGAGCATGTGTAGTCCTCGCCCCGGAAGTCCTCGGTGGAGACCGCTTCGAAGGTTTCGCAGTCCTGAGCGTCCCAGGCATCCAGGTATTGCTGGACGACGTCCTCCGGCGTCTCGCGCAGCGCGAAGAACCACACGCCGCCGACCACTGCGACGAGCGCGGTCACCAGCGCGAGAAGAGCGCAGCACCCGCCGATGATCCACGGCAGCTTGCTGCGGGATGCGGGCCGCCCAGGTCCGGGGGAGGGGTAGGTCGCCATGCCCTCACGGTAATCGCGCAGCAGGGCTCCGCTGGCCGAATCGGGGGCAGGCGGCGAGGACGACCTCGCTCGGTCGGGGCCAAGCCGCGCGTCGACGGGAGCGTGCATTGACGTCTCGTTCTCACCGCGAGTAACTTCTCCAATGTTCAATCAGTTGCGAGGTCTGACGGTGGCAATCCGCCGGCCGACGGACGCCCTTCGGGCGCGGGAAGGAATGGTCATGTCGCGAATCGTCATCCTGGGAGGCACCGGTTACGCCGGAGGGCACCTCGCCGCAGAGGCCGCCGAGCGCGGGCACGACGTGCTCGCCGTCAGCCGCACCGCACCGTCCGATCCCCTCGAGGGCGTCGAGTACCGCACCGGGGACGTACGCGAGGAGTCCTTCATCGCGAGCATCCTGGAGGACGCTGACGTCGTCGTCTCCGCTCTCTCCCCGCGTGGGGATATGGCCGAGCCCGGCACGCTGCGCGGCATCGAGAAGACCGTCGCCCGCCTCGCGCAGGAGAAGGGTGTCCGCTTCGGCGTCATCGGCGGGGCCGGCTCCCTGCTGGTCGCCGAAGGCGGGCCGAAGTTCGTGGACTCGCCCGACTTCCCGCTCGAGGTCAAGGACGAGCCGCGCGAGCTCGACAGCGTGCTCGAAGACCTCAAGGCGGCCGACGAGGAGCTGGACTGGTTCTTCATCAGCCCGCCTGCCGAGTTCGGCTCTTTCGCGCCGGGCGAGGCCACACGCAGCTACCGCCTCGGCGGCGAGGTGCTGATGAGGGACGAGGACGGGCGCTCCTTCATCTCGGGCCAGGATCTCGCGCTGGCGATCGTCGACGAGATCGAGAAGCCTGCGCACCGCCGGGGACACTTCACCGTCGCCTACTGAGCGGGGATCGTGACGCTGCCCGGCCGGGAGTGCTGGGGCGCTGCCGGGGACCATGCGACCCGGTGCACGCCAGAGCTCCCGGCCGTGACCGCGCCGAGCGCGGCTGCCTGATCTGAGAGCAGTGGCTCACCGCTGGGGACCGTGACGATGCTGCGGTGGCACGTAGAATCTCCTCCCGTGGCTCTCACTATCGGAATCGTCGGACTGCCCAACGTCGGCAAGTCCACCCTGTTCAACGCCCTGACCCGCGCCGAGGTCCTCGCCGCGAACTACCCGTTCGCGACCATCGACCCCAACGTCGGCATGGTCCCACTGCCGGACCCTCGGCTCGGCCGTCTCGCCGAGATGTACGACAGCGAGAAGGTGGTCCCCGCGACCGTCTCCTTCGTGGACATCGCCGGCATCGTCAAGGGCGCCAGCGAAGGGGAGGGCCTGGGCAACAAGTTCCTGGCCAACGTCCGTGAGGCCGAGGCCATCTGCCAGGTCACCCGCGCCTTCTCCGATCCCGACGTGACCCGCGTGCCCGGCAGCGTCGACGCCTCCGGTGACATGGAGATCATCACCACCGAGCTGATCCTCGCCGACCTCCAGACGATCGAGAACTCGCTGCAGCGCCTGGAGAAGGACACCAAGCGCGGCGTGATCGAGCCGACCGTGCTGGAGAACGTCACCAAGGCCAAGGCACTGCTGGAGACCGGCAAGACCCTCTACCAGGGCGCCGACGCCGCCGGCATCGACGTCGCCGAGCTGCGCGAGCTGCAGCTGATGACCGCCAAGCCCTTCATCTACGTCTTCAACACCGACGAGGACGGGCTGGCCGACACCCAGATGCAGGAGCGGCTGCGCGCGCTCGTGGCCCCCGCCGAGGCGATCTTCCTCGACGCCAAGTTCGAGGCCGAGCTGATCGAGCTCGACGCCGAGGAAGCCGCCGAGATGCTCGAATCCACTGGCCAGGAGGAGTCAGGCCTGGACCAGCTGGCCCGCGTCGGCTTCGACACCCTGGGCCTGCAGACCTACCTCACCGCCGGCCCCAAGGAAGCGCGCGCCTGGACGATCCCCAAGGGCGCGACCGCCCCGCAGGCCGCCGGCGTCATCCACACCGACTTCGAGCGCGGGTTCATCAAGGCCGAGATCGTCTCGTTCGACCAGCTCATGGAGGCCGGCTCGATGAGCGAGGCCAAGGCCAAGGGCTGGGTGCGCATGGAGGGCAAGGACTACGTCATGCGTGACGGGGACGTGGTGGAATTTAGGTTTAATGTCTAGGAACCGCCAAAAGTACCTGCTGGCCTGCGAAAACAGCATGAGGTCCTTAGGTGGCGAAATGCGACTCACATGCCCGTCTGACACCTTCTTTGGGTCCCAGTCTCGCGTCTGAGCATCCGCGATCGGCGTCACGGCAGGCGCGCAGCCCGGTTGGACGCGGTTGCGAGCGCGTCCGGCCTCCTCGGTCATTCGGCGCGATGCTGACTCATTGTGGTTCTCCGCCGGTGCTGTCGTCATCGACTTCGGGTATGCCGCGGGCGACCATGACGACGGCGCGCCGGATGCGGCGCTCCGGGCAGCGATGCGTGCTCGGCTGATAGGGGCGTCCGCCGCCTGTAGAGGTCGTGGTCGTATGGCCGCAGGACATCTTGATGTGCCAGATGTAGGTGGTGGATCTGTCGCCGCTGTACACGACTGCGAAGAGCTGTTCCTTCCCCTTGTCGCTCAGACTGTCGGTCCCGTAGGGAAGACTGTCGCCATGAAGAAGGGGTCTGCAGTTTGAATCGAAGAGGTGCCCAGATGCGCGACGTAGGGGGAGCTGCATGGGTGAGTGCGATTCAGGTGTGACCGCAGAGATGGTGCGCACATGACTGGCAAGAAGAGCACGGCGAAGCTGCATCACTATGTGCCGCAGGGGTACCTTCGAGGCTTCGCGACGGGCCAAGAGCGCATCAGGGTCGTACCCCTCGACCGCTCCCGGCAGCCATACACGCCGAGCGTGAAGAACGTGGCTGCGCAGAACCACTTCCACACGGTCGGTGAGTTCGATGAGCCGGATGCGTTCGAGAAGGCGCTGAGCGAGGTCGAGGGCCAGGCTCTCGGCATCATCAAGGGCTTCGCCAACGGTGAGTTTCCTCCCTCCGAGGAGAACAGGTGGGCCTTCGCCCACTACACGGCGTTGCAGAGCGTGCGCGGGCCGGATATGCGGAGGACGACCGAGCATCTCCGCGCGACCATGGTCCGGCTGGAGGTGGGTGCCGGTGGTCGCAAGAATGTCGGTGCGTGGATCCGTGACAATCTCGGATTCGACCCGACGCCGGAGCAAGAGGATCGAATCTGGAACGAGGCCACCCAGCCCGGTGGGCCGCCGATCGGATTCTCCAACCTGGCTCACATCCAGAACGCAGTCGAGACCGCGATCGAACTGACGCCCTACCTTGCGACCCGCCCCTGGGCACTCGTTCGCTTCGACCGACGCTCCCTCATCACATCGGATGCTCCGGTCAGTCTGGTGCGCCGACCGGACGACGAGCCGTGGGAGGGAGTCGGCTTCGCGACGGCATGGGGCGTCACGTTCCCGCTCACGCGCAAGTTGGGGCTCCTCATGAGCGATCCCATGGCGATGTTGGAGAGTGCCGGAGCGGACGATCCGCGTGTCCAACAGCTCCGCGAGATGGTGCTTGCCGGACGGATAGACCGAATCCAGGCCGGGACCACAGCAATGGAGAAACTGTTCAATCTGCACACCGCGGAGTCGGCTAGGGAGTACGTCTTTCACCACCCCGAGGACGAGCGGTATGTCCCTGTCAATCTGCCCGAGCCGGACCTGATCAACATCAAGCCGATCGGAGGACTCGTCGACATGGACTTCGACGGTGAGCCGCTGTTCGCGCCCAACGGACGCGAGGGCTGACGGGACACGAGGGGAAGCGCGGAGCACCAAGACATGACGACCTCAGACGGCTCGGGCTAGCGTCGTCGGCGGCGATGATGTTCCGGTAGAGGAAGTGTGGCGTATGAGCATGGGAGATTCGGTGAGCGACGCGATCGACCCGACGTGGTGGGAGGACGTGCTGGCGGCGGCGTCGCTTGACGACCGCTATGAACCGCCAGAGTTGTTGTCATCGCATCTCGAGCGGGCGGCTGCCGATCCGGCCGTCACGGGGCTTCACGCACTAGTGCTGCGGGTGTTGGCGATGGTGTCGTCGGCGATGCTGAACGCTGAGGACTGGCTGGAGCCGTTCACACCCGCGATGCAGATCAGTGGCAAGCGGACTGTGGTACCGGCGGACTTCGATGCCGACCAGGTGGCATTACTGGCACGTATCGCTCCTCTCGTCGAACGTAATGATCTGCGGGCTCGGGTCGCTGATGTCGCCTGGGTCTACGGGGAGCGATCGGACGTTGCGATGTTGGACCGGGCCATCGACGCTTATCGGGCCGCGCCGCTCACGGACGATGTGTGGTTCAGCGTGGGGAAGGACGCGTGGGTTCGAGCGTTCGAGCTTGCAGCACGGCGCGGCCCGGACGGCCAGGCGCGTGTGGAGGAAATGTCGGACGCGCTGAAGGCCCAGGTCGTGGCCGGCGAGGTCACGGACAGCTTTAGAACAGTGGGGTTCGCGGAGACATTGCGCCAGCACGGTCGTGTCGACGTTGCCGGGCGCGCTGAGGTGCGCGAAGCGCTGTTCGCGCTCGCGGCACAGGCGTCGTCGGAAACCCCTCGCCTGTCGCGCCATCTCGAGCGTGAGGCGCTCGCGTGGCTTAGTGGGTCGGACTCGGCAGCGACGAACTCTGCGACCGAGCGCGTTGCGCGGACTTACATCACAGAAGCCGATTCCCGCATTCAGACGGACCCAGAGGCGGGCGCGCTGGCCGAGGGCCATTTCTTGGAGAAGGCCATCGCAGTCCTCCGAACCCTCCCGCGCTCCTACCGGCTCGAGAACGGACTCGACGAGCTCATCGACGACCTCCGCATTCGGTTGCGTGAGAGCCGGGAGTCGTCGATGGAGCAGATGATGCGTATCCAGTCGGACCCGGTCGATCTGACTGACGCAGTGTCCTACGCACGGTCACAAGTCTCGGGTCACGCGGACAAGTTCGACGCGCTCGCTGCATTTGCCATGCTCGCACCGCCGCTAGACGAAGCCAGTACGCGCGAGAACGCCGCGAAGATGCTGGAGGGCACCATCAGCCACCTCTTTGGATCATCTACGTTTTCCTCTGACTTCCGGAAGATCGCATCGAGGCCCGGGTCTTCAGGTCAAGCCGATGAGGACGCGGTGTGGGCCGAGATGGTCCGTACGGTGTTTTTTCATTCCCAATTGCTCGGAAAGGGCATCATCCAGCCTGCGCAAGAGGTCCTGACTACTGAGCACCGGTTCAGTCGGCAGTACATGGTGTCGCTGTGCGTGGAGTCGCCGACTGTGCCCGAGGGGCACGAGACGTTGTGGGGCGACGGGCTGGCGCTCGGCTTGGGCGGAAACTTCGGCGCTGCGGTCTCTGTTCTGGTCCCGCAGTTGGAGCAGGTCGTGCGGGTCATGTTGAGGCGGCACGACGTGTACACGTTGTTCGTCGATGAGCAGGGCGTGGAGAGTGAGAAGAGCTTGAACGCGCTTCTCGACATGACCGAGACCGAGGACGTCTTTGGTGCAGGGATGGTCATGGAGATGAAGGCAATGCTGGTCGTCCAAGGTGGTCCGAACCTACGCAACGACGTCGCGCACGGCCTTCTCGATGACAACTCGGCGTGGAGCTACTCGGCGCTCTACATGTGGTGGTTCTGTCTGCGGCTGGTGACGTGGCCGGTCATCGAGATGATTAGCCGCGCTCGGACCCAGTCAGCAGGGTCTGGCTGAGACCCGATGGCGAAGGGCACTGGCGGCGACCTCGTTCCGTCGGGCGCAGGTGTCTCGTGACCCAGATGTCTCTAGGTGCCTGAATGCGGTTGAATTCAGGTTCAACGTATAAGCACGTGCGAGTTGCTCTTGCGATGTCTGCATGAATTCTCTCCGCAGGTGGCCGCAGAGTGCGTGCCGCGATGGGCGGCTTCTTGTTCGCTCGGACAGATGCCGGGCTGGGAAGTTCGCTGACGCGAGGGCCGTGCGAATCGCGGGTCACGACCGTTCGAGCGTGAGGGCCCAGAGCCGGTCAAGGCCCACTCCTGCAGGCGAATCAGGCCGCCGCGGTGACGCGGAGGAGATCGAGCGAGATCCTCGGCAATCAGGACGCGTTCCTGCATGCGCACGTCTGGCCGCGGTACGAGTGGGAACCGCCGGAGCTCGCCACGAAGCCCGTATGGCTGTAACCGCCTGACCACTGGTCGGATCCGCGACTCGCCTTGGGACCCGAGCATGATGACGTGCGAGCCGATCTGACGGCAGAGGTTACTCGGCTTCGGAACGCGGTGGAGTTCCGCTTCAACGTGTGACTAGTGCCCGTCGACGGACACAGCCCTGGTCGTTTCGGCACGAGTCGGCTGGGGCGGTGTCCGTATCAGGGGCGTGCCACAGTGCCTGGTGCGCTCACTGCGGTGGCGCTATCATGACTGATATCAGAGGAGGTGATCGCGGATGTCATCCATCATCGTTCGTGGGCTCGACGACGCAGTGAAGCAGCGGCTCGCCACGCAGGCGAAGGAGCACGGTCGTTCCATGGAGGCGGAGGTTCGCGACATCCTGACGAAGGCGGCTCGACGGCCGCACATCGGGATGGCGCTGCTGTCAGCTGCGCAGGAGGTTGGCGGAGTCGAAGACCTGCAGGTCCCCGCGCGTGACGACGCAGCGCGGGCGGTGGACTTCGAGTGATTGTTCTCGACACGAACGTCATCTCAGAGATCTTCCGGCCGTCGCCGGAGGCGCATGTGGTGGATTGGCTCGCGTCGTTGACGGGTGATGTCGCGATCACGTCCGTCACGCTCGCGGAGCTGTTGGCGGGTGTCCGGCGACTCCCCGACGGTCGACGCAAAGATGAGTTGACGAGGCGCGTCGAAGCCGCTCTCGAGCCGTATCGAGGGAGTCGCTCGGTGCTGCCGTTCGACGACCCGGCGGCCGACCGCTATGCCGATGTGCTCGTGGCTCGGGAGAGCGTGGGGGCACCTATCAGCACGGCCGACGCGCAGATCGCCGCGATCTGCCTCGCGCAAGGAGCGATCTGTGCGACGCGCAATGTGAAGGACTTCGCGTACACCGGCGTCGAGCTGGTCGACCCGTGGGTCGTGAAGGGGTGACGCCGGATGGTGTGGCGTATCTCCGCCCGCTTCGATACGACGATGCGACTCCCGTTTATGTCGCGTTCGGGCGTTGTCAAGCTGGTTGGAGTCAGTGGCTGTTCTGGGTCAGGCTGTTTGCACGAGGTGGTTGATCCCGACCGTAGCTGGTGGGGACGGCGTTTTGGGTTTTGCTCGGAAGCGCTCGGGATGGG
>NZ_JBZXYT010000022.1:0-69803 GCF_059391765.1 Brachybacterium sp. SYSU DS0246
TGGGTGTCCAATCCCGATACGGCGCTGGGCACGATCATCCTGCTGCACGTGTGGACGTTCGGGTCTCCGATGATCATCTTCCTCGCCGGGCTGCGGCAGATCCCGCAGATGTACTACGAGGCGGCGTCGGTGGATGGGGCCTCGAAGGTGGCGCAGTTCTTCCGGATCACGATCCCACTGCTGACCCCGATCATCTTCTTCAATGTGGTGTTGCAGGTGATCAACGCCTTCCAGTCGTTCACCCAGGCGTTCGTCGTCTCGGGCGGCACTGGCGGGCCCTCGGATTCGACGATGTTCTACACGCTGTACCTGTATCAGAAGGGCTTCGCCCAGTTCGACATGGGCTATGCGTCGGCGATGGCGTGGCTGCTGCTGATCATCGTCGCGATCTTCACCGCGATCAACTTCTTCGTCTCCAAGTTCTGGGTGTTCTACGATGACTGATCTGCAGAGCCGGCCGAGCCCGGCAGCCGCCTCCCGCGATGACACGACCTCCGCGCCGATCGTCCCGAAGCCCCGTCCCCGGCGCCTGGTCCGCCGCACCCTCAAGCACCTGGTGATGATCGCGGCCAGCATCGCGATGATCTACCCGCTGCTGTGGATGATCGTCTCCTCCCTGCGGCCCAACGACGAGATCTTCCGCAACCCGGGCCTGCTCCCGATCAGCTTCAACACGGAGAACTATGTCGAGGGGTGGAACGCGCTCGCGCAGCCGTTCTCCCACTACCTGATGAACTCCACCCTGCTGGTGCTGGGCTGCGTGATCGGCAATCTGATCGCGTGCTCGCTGACGGCCTATGCGTTCGCGCGGCTGCGATTCTGGGGACGCAACATCGCGTTCGCGATCATGCTGATGACGCTGATGCTGCCGATCCACGTGGTGATCGTGCCGCAGTACATCATGTTCTCCCAGACCGGATGGGTGAACACCCTGCTGCCGCTGATCCTGCCGAAGTTCCTGGCCACCGACGCGTTCTTCGTGTTCCTCATGGTCCAGTTCATCCGCGGCATCCCCCGCGAACTGGACGAGGCCGCACGCATCGACGGCTGCGGCCACTTCCGGATCTTCATCCAGGTGATCCTGCCCCTGATGCTGCCGGCACTGGCGACCACGACCATCTTCACGTTCATGTGGATGTGGAACGACTTCTTCGGGTCCCTGATCTACCTCACCACCCCCGAGAACTTCACCGTGCCGCTGGCCCTGCAGTCCTTCCTCGACACCCAGGGCACCTCGAACTGGGGCGCCATGTTCGCCATGTCCATCCTCTCCCTCGTCCCGCTGTTCCTGGTGTTCCTGTTCGGCCAGAGATTCCTGGTCAAGGGATTCGCCACCACCGGCATCAAGTAACGCGACCGCGGCGGCCGGCGGGGCCACGGTCCCGCCGGCCCTCGCGGCACGTGTCCGCCCGCTCGCTGCTCCCCCTCCCGCTTCCCGCACCTGACCCCACGTACGATCCGACCCAGGAGAGACATGCCCACCCGCTATGCACTGATCGGCACCGGCCACCGCGCCCAGATGTATCTCGACGCGATCGCCGGAGACCACGCCGCCGACGCCGAGCTGGTGGCGCTGCTCGACTCCAATCCGGGCCGCCGCCAGTTCCACCGCGACCGGTACGAGGTATTCGCCGACGTCACCCTCGCGGGACCGGACGAGCTCGAGCAGGTCATCGGCAACGGGGTCGACCGAGTCATCGTCACCACCCCGGACCGCTACCACGCCGACTACGTGGTGCGTGCGCTGGAGGCCGGGGCCGACGTCATCGTCGAGAAGCCCCTGACGATCGATGCGCCCAGCGCCCGCCGCATCGAGGACGCCATCTCCCGCACCGGCCGCAAGGTGCTGGTGACCTTCAACTACCGCTACAGCCCCCGCAACACCGCACTGAAGGAGATCATCGCCTCCGGGGAGATCGGTGACGTGGTCTCGGTGAACTTCGAGTGGGTGCTGGACACCTCCCACGGCGCCGACTACTTCCGCCGCTGGCACCGCGACAAGGTCAACAGCGGCGGGCTGTTCGTGCACAAGGCCTCCCACCACTTTGACCTGGTCAACTGGTGGACCGCGGCGGTGCCCCAGCGGGTCTACGCCCGCGGCGGGCTGCGCTTCTACGGGCAGGACAACGCCGCCCGCCAGGGCCGTGACCCGCTGCCGGAGCGCGGCACCCACGACGGCGACCACGACCCCTTCGAACTGGACCTGCGCGAGGACGAGCGACTCAGGAGCCTCTACCTCGAGACGGAGCAGCACGACGGGTACCACCGTGACCAGTCCGTATTCGGCCCCGGCATCACCACCGAGGACAACCTCACCGCCATCGTCGACTACAGCCGAGACGTCGTGCTGACCTACGCGCTGAACGCGCACTGCCCGTGGGAGGGCTACCGGGTCGCTGTCAACGGCACCGCCGGCCGCGCCGAGCTCGAGGTGGTCGAGCGCGCGGAGGTCGTCGCCAAGGGACACGAGACCGTGGTCGATCCCAGCGCGAGCGCGGTCACGGCGGCCGACGACGGGGCGCGGACCCGCGGTGACCGGCTCGTGGTCCAGAAGCACTTCGAACCCGCCCGCGAGATCGAGATCCCCACCGGTGAGGGCAGCCACGGCGGCGGCGACGCCCTCATGCTGCGCGACATCTTCCAGGGCGTCTCCGACGACCCGCTGGGACGGGCCTCCGATCACCGGGACGGCCTGCGCGCCATCGCCGTCGGCGTCTGCGGCAACGCCTCGCTGGAGACGGGGCAGGCCGTCGACGTCGCCGAGCACATGGGCGTGGACCTCACCCGTCCCGCGCCATCCGGGCCCCTCGCCGCCGCGGCAGCCGGGGCGGCCCGATGACGGGGCCGGAGACGACGGGCGCTTCCGGCCCGGGGACGACGGCCATCGCCGGCGCGGGGCCGGCCACCGCCCCTGGCGCGGCCACGTCCCCCGGGCCGGCGGTGGCCCCCGGGCCGGCCTCGGCCTCCAGCAGTCGGCCGGCAGGTCCCGTCCGCGTCGCCCTGATCGGCACGCACGGCTTCGGCCGGATCCACCTGAAGAACCTCGCCCGCCTCGGATCCGCCGGGATCTCCCGGCTGGTCGGAGTGGTCGACGTGGCCGAGCCGCCGGAGGAGGTCGCCGGGATCCACCATCGCTCGCTGCCCGACCTGCTGGCGGCTGTGCCCGCCGCGGACCGTCCCGAGATCGTCGCGATCGCCACCCCGATCGGCACGCATCTGCCGCTGGCGAGGCAGGCACTGGACGCCGGCATCGACGTCTACCTCGAGAAACCGCCCGTGCCCGCCCTCGAGGACCACTGGGAGCTGCTGGCCGCGGCCGAGGCCGCCGGGCGCTCCGTCCAGGTGGGGTTCCAGGCCCGCGGCGGCGCGGGCGTGGACGTGCTGCGCGACGAGGTCGCCACCGGTGCGCTCGGCCCGGTCGACACGGTGCGGGTCCATGGGGCGTGGCGCCGGGACCGCGCCTACTACCGTCGCTCTGCCTGGGCCGGGAAACGGCAGCTGGACGGGCGGCGGGTGGCGGACGGGGTCGCCACCAACCCCCTCGCCCACGCCGTCCACGCCGGCCTCGTCATCGCCGGCATCGACGAGGCCCGCGACATCGCCTCGGTGACCACCGAGCTGCGCCGCGCCCACGACATCGAGGCCGACGACACGACCTTCCTGCGGATCGACCCGGCCGGGGACGGCCCCGCCGTCGTCTGTGCCCTGACCACCACCGCACCGGAGCAGAGGACCGCCTGGGTCGAAGCCGTCGGCCCCCGGGGGAGTCATCGGCTCTACTACACCGACGACGTCTCCGTGCGCACCGGGCCCGACGGCGGCACACAGCAGCTCCGGCACGAGCGCACGGATCTCATGGAGAACCTCGCCGCTCACGTTCGGGACCGCAGCGTCCCCCTGATCTCCCCGCTCGAGACCACCGGCGCCTTCAGCACCGTGCTCGAAGCGATCCAGAGCGCGCCCGACCCGCTGCCCATCGACGGCGACGCCGTGGACATCCAGGGCGAGGGCGAGGCCGCTGTCCCGGTCGTGCGCGACATCGAGCAGACTCTACTCGCCGCGCTCGACGCCGGGCAGGCCTTCAGCGAGCTCGGCGTGCGCTGGGCCCGGCCCGACGCGGTCCGCACCTGGACGCCTCCCGCGCCCGGGACCCGTCGAGGCTGAACCCGGTCGCGGCGCGGCCCGTGGGGACGCGCCCGGCACCCCGGACGAGGAGCGATATGACCGGCACGACCATCACCCCGGCGACGAACGACCGGGCCACGATCGATCAGGCCACGATCGATCAGGCCACGAGCGGAGCGACCACGAGCACCCGGACGGGGAGCGGCCCGGCGACGGTCACCCGGTCGCTGAGCGGACCGGAGACGGTCACCCAGGCCCGTGAGAGCTTCGTGCGGCCCGACCCCGCCGCGCAACCCATGATGCGCTGGTGGTGGTTCGGGCCCGACGTCGAGGACGCCGAGCTCGACCGCGAGCTCCGCGCCATGGCCGAGGCCGGTCTCGGCGGCGCCGAGGTCGCCTTCGTCTACCCCCTGCGCGCTGGCTCCGACGAGTTCCTCTCCACCACCATGCTCGCCCATCTGCGCCATGCCGCCGAGACCGCCCGCGAGCTCGGGCTGCGGCTGGACGTGACCCTCTCCAGCGGCTGGTCCTACGGCGGCGGGCACATCGGCCCCGAGCACGCCTCCCGCCGCCTGCACTGGGAGCGCCGCGAGATCTCCGTCGCCCCGCTCGAGGTGCCCGTGACCGCCCCCTGGCCCGGCGATCAGCTCGTCGCCACGTTCGTCGGCCACGGCATCCCGGCGACGGACTGGCAGCCATTGATCCTGGACGGCGAGTCCCTCCGCATCCCGGCCGGCAACGGCCCGCGCACCGTGCTGCTGGCCTGGTCGCGGGTGACCGGTCAGCACGTCAAGCGCTCCTCCGCCGGCGCCGAGGGCCCGGTCCTCGATCACCTCTCGGCCGAGGCGACCCGGCACCATCTGGACGTGGTCGGAGAGACGCTGCTCGAGGCCGTCCCCGGCGAGCTGCTCGGGTCCGTGTTCTGCGACAGCCTCGAGGTGTACGGCGCGAACTGGACCCCGCGTTTCCCGGAGGAATTCGCCAGGCGCCGCGGCTACGACCCGCTGCCCGTGCTGCACCGCCTGGTCGTCGATGAGCCGGGCTCGGCCGAGCTGCGCATCGACGTCGGCCGCACCCTGACCGAGCTGGTCGAGGAGAACTTCGCGGCCACCTGCCGGGACTGGGCGCGCGAGCACGACGTCCCGCTGCGGATCCAGGCCTACGGCGAGCCTCCGGTCACGGTCAGCTCGAACCGTTTCACCGACCTCATCGAGGGCGAGGGCTGGGGCTGGGACGGGCTGCCGCAGTCGAAGTGGGCGACCTCCGCCGGGCACCTGTACGGCCGGGAGGTGATCTCCAGCGAGACCTGGACCTGGGTGCACTCCCCGTCGTTCCGGGCCACCCCGCTGGATCTCAAGGGCGAGGCGCACGAGCACCTGCTGCTGGGCATCACCCACTTCGTCGGGCACGGCTGGCCGTACTCGCCGCCAGAGATCTCCGGGGTGGGCTGGTACTTCTACGCCGCCGGCGCGCTGGATGACCGCAATCCGTGGTGGCCGGCCATGCCCGAGCTGACCGCATACCTGACCCGGCTGTGCAGCGTGCTGCGCCAGGGGGAACCGGTCGCCGACGTGAAGCTCTACCTGCCCTCCGCCGATGTCTACTCCGGCCACGGCGAGGGCTTCGATCTGTGGAAGGCCTGCCGCGACCACATCGGCCCGGAGATCCCGGCGACGATCCGACGCGCCGGCTACGACCTCGATCTGATCGACGACGACGCCCTGGACGTGCTGGATGCCGACGCGGCGCCCGTGGTGGTGCTGCCGCGTGTGACGACCCTGCCGGTGCGCACCCGGGCCTGGCTCGACACCGTCCGCGAGGCCGGCGGCATGGTCATCGCGGTCGACTCCCCGGCCTACCCCGAGGCCATGGCGACCAGCGCCGAGAGCTTCCCCGACGCTCTGCGCGCCGCCCTGGCTCCCGACGTCGCGCTGGAAGGGGACGGCGGGGAGGTCGGCGTCGTCCACCGGCGGCTGGCCGACGGCGACCTGTACTTCGTGGCCAACACCGGGCCCGAAGTGCGCACCGTGTATCTCACGCCGCGCACCCGGCGGACCGGCTATGAGGTGTGGGACCCGCGCGACGCACCGGTGACGGCGGCCGAGCGCAGCGGTGAGGCCGTGGTGGTGACTCTGCATCCGTACGAGGCCACCGTTCTCGTCGCCACCGGAGAGCTCCGCGGACCTGGCGACGCACCCGGGGAAGGCACCGCGGGCACCGCGGATACCGCGGGCAGCACGGAGTCCCTGCGACTCGAGGGGCCGTGGCACTTCGCCCTCGGTGCTCCCACTGTCAGCGGCGGCCCGGAGTCACTCTCCGAGGCGGGGACGCTCAGAGAGGTGTCCCTCCCGCACCGCTGGGACGAGGAGAATCCGCGGTTCGCGGGCTCCGGCCTCTATCGGGCCACGCTCGACATCGACCCCTCATGGCTCGAGCCGGACAGCCGCCTGGTGCTCGACCTCGGCCCGAGCCGGGTCATCGAGAACACCACCCGCGAGGTGAAGAGCTACCGCGCGCTCGTCGCGCCGCCGGTGCGGGAGGTCGCCGTGGTCTCCGTCAACGGTGTCGAGGCCGGGGTGCTCTGGGACGCCCCGCACCGGATCGACCTCACCGAGCTCCTGCGCGCCGGCGCGAACACCCTGGAGCTGGCCGTGCACAACACCGCCGCCGGAGCCGTCGCCGCGGACGAGCACGCCGCGCGAATCGTCGACGAGAGCCACCGGGCCTACGGTGCCCGCTTCCAGCAGCAGGACCTCGACCTGACGATGGACCAGGTCTCCTCGGGACTGCAGGCCGTCCCGGTACTGCTGCGGGTGCGCCGGACCCCGTCGGGCTGAGCCCGGGGGCCCGGGGCAGCCCAGCCCGGGGCGCCCGCTCGCCGGGGCAGCCCAGGCCAGGTCCGGGATCGCTGGACGACCCGGCCGCGCACACGATCCTGTCGACTAGTGGCGGCTCACGACTACTGGCGGCTCAGCGGGTGCCGATGCCATATAACGATCGGCACCAGCTATATCGCCAGTAGTCGGCGTCGACGGCGGGGTCGGAGCATCCCGGCGAGTCACGAGCCGAGACCAGCCACCGAAGCGCGCCGGGCCGAGGAGCGTGCCCGAGGGTCACGAATGCGCAACGACGCCCCTTCGGTAGCGACCGCCTCGACGCGGCGCGTGATCATCGTCGTGACGGGCCTTGATGGGTGAGCGTGACCGCTCGAGGGATTAAATGAGCAAAAGTGCTCAAACTGTTACGCAATGTATGACGTTCACACGGTGGCTTCGTGGCTAGTGTTCGCTACGAGCACTGTCGCTTGCCCGAGGAGGAGCATGAGCACCGACGTATCGACATCGGTAGCCCCACCGCAGGATGCCGCGCCCCGACCGTCTCTCGGGCACCGCATCTACCACTCATTCATCCTGCGCCGCCTGCTGCGGTCGCTGTTCGTGATCTGGGTGGTGGCCTCCGGGGTGTTCCTGATGGTCCGCCTGCTGCCGGGCAACCCGGTGGACGTCTACATCAATCAGCAGATCGCGCTGTACGGGAAGTCGTACGACCAGGCTGCCTCCGAGGCCGCCACCTTCTTCCGGTTCGATCCGTCCACGCCGCTGTGGCGCCAGTACATCGACTACATGGCGGGCGTGCTCCGCGGCGACCTCGGCACGTCGATCGCGACCCCCGGCGTCACGGTCACCGAGAAGATCGCGACCTATCTCCCGTGGACCCTGTACAGCGTGGGAATGGCCCTGCTCATCTCGATCACCATCGGGCTCCTGCTCGGCATGATCATGGCCTACCGCCGCGGGGGCGTCATCGACCACGCCGTCTCCGTCATCGGCAGCGGCCTGCACGCCATCCCCAACTACCTGCTGGCGATCCTCATCGTGGTGGTCGGCGCCGTCCAGCTCGGCGTCATCGACTACACCCGGATGCGCGGGAACGTCTCGCCCGGCGTCGACCCCGAGTTCTCGCTGCGGTTCCTCTCGGACATCGGGTACCACGCCACGCTCCCGATGATCACCTACATCCTCACCACGGTGGGCACCTGGGCGCTGATCATGAAGTCCTCCACCACCCAGGTCCTGGGCGAGGACTACGTGACCGTCGCCAAGGCGCGCGGTCTGCGGGAGTCCCGCATCCAGGGCAACTACGTCGGCCGCAACGCCCTGCTGCCGCTGATCGCCCAGATCGCCACCCAGGCCGGCTTCGTCGTCGGCGGCGCCATCTTCGTGGAGCAGACGTTCTCCTACGAGGGCGTCGGCCTGCTGCTGTTCGAGTCGATCAACACCCGCGACTACCCGACCATCCAAGGAGTTCTGCTGGTGGTGACCATCACCGTCGTGCTCGCGAACCTGGCGGCCGACTTGATCAACGCCGCCCTCGACCCGCGGATCCGACTGGGCGAAGGAGGTGCGGCATGAGCGCCGAGGCACCGCCGACGGCTCCCGGGCCCGCCGTCCCGGTCCCCACCGAGGGCACGACCGCGGCGAAGGGCACCAATCCGCTGCGCCGTCTGTTCAGCGAACTCACCCGCAGCACCTCCGGCTTCGTCGGACTGTGCCTGGTGCTGCTGATCCTCGCGATCTCCCTGATCGGTCCTCTCGTCATGGGCACCTCCGTGCCGGGCGACGCGGCCCGCGCCTGGGAAGGCCCCAGCGCCCAGCACTGGCTGGGCCTGGAGGGCAACGGCAAGGACACCGTCCACCTCGTGATCATCGGCGGACGCACCGTGCTGATGGTCGGCTTCCTGGCCGCCGCCATCACCACCGTGATCGCCGTGGCCATCGGCTCCCTGGCCGGCTACTTCGGTGGCCGCTTCGACGCCGCCATGCTGCAGCTGACCGACATCGTCATGACGATTCCCCAGATCGTGCTGCTCGCGGTGGTCGGAGCGTTCTACAAGCTCGACTCGCCCTTGCTGCTGGGAGTCATCATCGGCGTGCTGACCTGGCCGGTGCTGATGCGGTCGATCCGCGCCCAGGTGCTCTCCCTCAAGGAGCGCGAGTTCGTCGAGGCCGCGCAGCTGCTGGACGTGGGATGGCTGCGCATCGTGTTCGGCGAGATCGTGCCCAACATGGCCAGCTACATCCTCATCAACTTCATCATCGCCGTGACCAACGCGATCTACGCGATGGTCGGCCTGTACCTGCTGGGCCTGGCCCCGCAGCGCGGGACCAACTGGGGAATCATGATCAACGACGCGTGGACCAAGGGCGCGATGTTCAACCCCGATGCGATGCCGTACATCGTCGCGCCGGTGACGATGATCGTCCTCCTCCAGCTCGGGCTGATCCTGCTGACCCGCACCTTGGAAGAGATCCTGAACCCACGACTGAGGGACCGCTGATGACTGCCTCCACGACGTCCGAGACCAGCCGGCCCGCCTCCACCGAGGACGCTCCCGTGCTGTCTACGCGCGATCTCCAGGTCGCCTACCGCACCGGCAAGGGCACCGCCGTGCGCGCCCTGCGCGGGGTGAGCTTCGACCTCTACCCGGAATCCTCGCTGGCGCTGGTCGGCGAATCCGGCTGCGGCAAGACCACCCTGGGGCTGGCTCTGCTGCGCCTGCTGCCCACCCTCGGCGAGATCACCGGCGGCACCGTGACCTACACCGGGGACGACGGCGTCCGGCAGGACGTCACCGCCATGTCAACCTCCCAGCTGCGCCGCTGGCGGTGGTCGGAGGCGGCCATGGTGTTCCAGGGCGCGCAGAACGCCTTCAACCCTGTGCTGACCATCGGACAGCAGATGGCCGACACCCTCATCGACCATGCCCACGGTCGCATCTCGCGGCGCGAGATCATCGAACGCTCCAGCGAGGCGCTGCGCTCGGTGCGGCTGGAGCCGAAACGGGTCCTCGGCAGCTATCCGCACGAGATGTCGGGCGGGATGAAGCAGCGTGCGCTGATCGCGACCGGTCTGCTGCTGCGCCCGCGGCTGCTGGTGCTGGACGAACCGACCACGGCACTGGACATCCTCACCCAGCGCACCGTGATCGACCTGCTCGCGGAGCTGCGCGAGGAGTTCAAGTTCGCGATGATCTTCATCTCCCACGATCTCGCACTCGCCGCGGAGCTCGCGGATCGGGTGATCACGATGTACGCCGGCAAGGTCATCGAGACCGGCTCCACCCGGGACATCTTCTCGGCGCCCAAGCACCCGTACACCTCGAAGCTCATCAACGCGGTCCCGCCCGTCGTCGGCGACCTGCCGGAGCTGGCCTCCATTCCCGGCGCTCCGCCGTCCCTGGCCACACTGCCACCCGGCTGCGCCTTCGCGCCCCGGTGCGAACTGGCCACCGACGAGTGCCTGCCGGTCGAGCCCGAGCTGATCACCCTGACCCAGCGCCCCCGCGATATGACCCACGCGGCGGCCTGCATCCACCACGACCAGGTCAACCACGAACGGAAGGTGATCGCCCGTGCTTGAGGCCGCCCACGACCCGGCGACGAGCCACGATGCGCCGTCGCCCTCCACACCGCTGATCGAGCTGGACCACGCCTCCCAGGTCTTCCACGTCAAGGGCAAGGATCTGCCCGCCGTCTCGGACGTCTCCCTCAGCGTCGGCCCCGGCGAGGTGCTGTGCCTGGTGGGCGAATCCGGCAGCGGCAAGACGACCACTGCCCGCCTGGCCGCGGGCCTCGCCTCTCCGACCTCCGGCTCGGTGCGCTTCGAGGGCAAGGACCTGGCCGAGATGACCCGCGCCGAACGCCGTGAGTACCGGCGCGCGGTCCAGTACATCCACCAGGATCCCTACGCCTCGCTGAACCCGATCCGTTCCATCCGCAGCACCCTTGCGGTCCCGCTGCGGCGCCACGGCCTGGCCCGCAGCGCCGCCGAGGTCGACCAGCAGGTGGACGAGCTGCTCACGCGGGTCGACCTCACCCCACCGGAGAGCTACCGCGCGAAGTTCCCCCACCAGATGTCCGGCGGGCAGCGCCAGCGCGTCTCCGTCGCTCGCGGACTCACCCTCTCGCCGCGACTGCTGATCGCCGACGAGTCCACCTCGATGCTCGACGTCTCCATCCGGGTGAGCCTGCTGAACATGCTCACCCGCCTGCGGAAGGAGGAGGGCGTCGGCTTCATCTACATCACCCACGACCTGGCCCTGGCGAAGTACTTCGCCTGGGAGGGGCGCACCGCGGTGATGTACCTCGGCAAGATCGTCGAGGCCGGCCCGACCCCGCAGGTGATCAACAATCCTCAGCATCCCTACACCCGGGCGCTGCTCGAGGCCGTCCCCGAGCCGGACCCGGAGCTGAGCAAGCAGAAGAAGGCCGGGGGAGGGCTGCTCAGCGCCGACCTCCCGAGCCTGTCCGACCTGCCCAGTGGGTGCACCTTCCACCCTCGCTGCCCGCTGGCCGAGGACCGCTGCCGGGAGATCCGCCCGGTGCTGCTGCCCTCGCCGCAGGCCCCTGCGCAGGACGTCGCCTGCACCGTGCTCACCGACCCGGCCGGGGCAGCTGATCCAGCTGATCCGGCTGGTCCGACGCCGGGGCCCCGCGCCCCGGCACCCACCGGCGGGGGAGGTGCCTCGCCATGATCGACACCGCGGCCCGAGCCCTGCTGTCCCTGGGCTGCTTCGTGGCCGTCGGCTCGGCCCTCATGATCCCCGGTACCAGCGCCGGGACCGCCGAACGGATCGTCAGCATCATCGCGCTCCTGCTCGGCATCGGCATCGTCATCGCCTCGGTGGCGGCGCAGCGCATCAGCACCCGACGACGACATCGCGAGGACGCGATGTCCGACCCCACCGACGACTCCGTCGTCACACACAAGGAGGAGACATGAGCACTACCTGGAGCAGGCGTGATGTCCTGAAGGCGGTCGGCCTGACCTCGGTCGCCGGAGCCGGGCTCGCCGCGTGCGCGCCGGCCGAGCCCGAGGGCGGTGGTGAGGGCGGCAGCGGCGGCGGGGCGTTCCACGGCGCGTGGCCGTACAAGCAGCCTCCCGAGGGGCACTTCAACTTCGCCGGCATCCCGTACGCGGCCGTGCCCACCTCCATCCTCGGGGACGGGCTCTACCGGGACCTGCTGGTCCCGCCGCCCGCGCTGTGGCTGTGGGACGAGGAGAAGTGGGAATACCTGATCGCGGACTCCCACACCCTCGACACCGATGCCGGAACCCTGACCGTGACGCTCAAGGACGGACTGACCTGGAGCGACGGCGAGCCGTTGACCTCCCAGGACTACCTCACCACGTTCTACGTCCAGTTCATCCAGCGCTCCCCGGCCTGGGACTTCATCAAGGGTATGGAAGCGCCGGACGACACCACGTTCGTGGTCAACTTCGAGAACCCGCCGGCGGTGCTCGAGCGCTACATCCTCAAGAGCAACATCCTCTCGACCGCGCAGTACGGCGAGTGGGCCGATCGCGCCAAGGCGATCGTCGATGCCGGCGGCACGATGGACGAGGGCGACGGCGAGGCCCTGGGCACCGAGTTCCAGAGCTTCAAGCCCGAGAACGTGATCGTCTCGGGCCCGTACGACTTCGACTACGACACCATCACCAACACCCAGCTCACCCTGGTGCGCAACGACTCCGGGTACGGCGCGGACAAGGTCACCTTCGACAACATCGTGATCTACAACGGGGAGACCACCGAGATCACCTCGCTGGTCCAGTCCGGGGACATCGATTACGCCACCCACGGGTTCGCCCCTGCCTCGGAGGAGCCCTTCGAGGCCGCCGGGTACACGATCCTGCGGCCCCCGGTGTATTCCGGCCCGGCCCTGTACCTCAACCAGGATCAGTTCCCGGAGTTCGCCGACGTGCGCACCCGCCGCGCCTTCGCCTATCTCATCGACCGGGAGGTGAACGGTCAGGTCGCCCTGGCCGATTCCGGCAAGGCCGTGGTCAACATGGTCGGTTTCTCCGACAACTTCGTGGAGCAGTGGCTGACCGAGGACGTCAAGGGCAAGCTCGATACGTACGAGCAGGACCTGGACAAGGCCACCGAGCTGCTCGAGGAGGCCGGCTGGACCAAGGAGGGCGATGCATGGATGACGCCCGAGGGCAACCCTGCCCAGTACGAGATCCAGTTCCCCCAGACGTACGCGGACTGGTCCGCCTCGGGAACCAACATCGCCGAGCAGCTCACGGAGTTCGGCATCCAGGTGACCGCTCGCGGGCTGGACGACAAGCAGGCGCCCATCGACATCGACAAGGGCGACTTCCAGATGGCCATCCAGGCCTGGGGCTCCTCCACGCACCCCCATCCCTACTTCTCGTACGTGACGGACCTGTTCCTGCACAACATCCCGATCGCCAAGAACCAGGGAGGCAAGGGGTACGCGTTCCCGCTGCAGGACGTCGAGACGTCCGCGGGCACCGTCGACCTGGAGGCCCTGGTGACCACCTCGGGCGAGGGCCTGGACGTGGAGGAGCAGAAGCAGAACGTCTCCACCGTGGCGCTCGCGTTCAACGAGCTGCTGCCGATCATCCCGATCTTCGAGCGCTACGGGAACAACCCGGCCCTGGAGGGCGTGCGCGTCCAGGGCTTCCCGGCGACGGACGATCCGATCCTGGCCAACGCCCCGTATGCGGACAACTTCGTGGTGCTGGAGATGTTCCGCGGCACGATCGAGCCGGTCGCAGAGTGACCGGACGAGGGTGATCGCACGAGGTGATCGCGCGAGGGTGACCGCACGAGGTGATCGCGCGAGGGTGACCGAACGAGCGTGATCGCGCGAGGGTGACTGAACGAGCGTGATCGCGCCGTGGATGGTCCGCCCCGGGCGCCCCTGAGCGGTAGGGCACGCGCAAGATCCGTGACCTGGTTGAAATGCCTCGCTCATTTCCACCAGGTCACGGATCTCGGCGCACGACGCGGGCGCCGGCGCAGGGCGCGCGAAGGTCGGCGCACGACGCGGGCGCCGGCGCAGGGCGCGCGAAGGTCGGCGCGCGACGGGCGGCGCCGACGCAGGGCGCCGAGGAAGGGCGCGTGACGGAGGTCAGCGCTGCGGCTGCATGCTCTCGAGCGTGCTGAGGATGTCGTCGGCGATCTCCGAGGTCGAGCGTTTGCCGAACAGGGATTCCTCGGCGAGATTGGCGTACTCGTCGCCGAAGCCCACACCGGTTGCGGGAGTCACCGCAGGAGGCTTGACCACCTCTTCCTGCATCTTCTGAGCGAAGTCGAGAGAGACCAGCTCGTTCTCGCTCAGCAGGGGCCGCACCGTCTCCTGCAGCTCCGGGAAGGCCGGGATCCCGCGCTCGATCTTCAGGATCTCGGCCGCCGCGTCATCGGCGAGCAGGAAGCTGGTGAGGGCGGCCGCCTGCGCGGTGTCCGCGGTGGACTTGCCGATGGACCAGTACATCGATGCTTTGTTGACCATGCGGGATTCTCCGCTGGTGCGGGCCGGCATGCGCAGCAGCTGCAGCGGGGAGCCGGAGGACTCCTGGAACGTGAGGATCTGCGAGCTCGGAACCTGCATGAAAGCGCAGCGGTTGGTCGCGAAGCGTCCCTGCTCGAGACTTGCGGAGTCGTCCTCCATCTGCGCTGAGGCGCCCGGCGCGGCGCTGGTGGTAGCCAGACTGCGGCTGAACTCGAGCAGGTCGACGATCGTGTCCTTGGTGACCAGCTCCTCATCCTCGCGCGGGAACAGCTGCTGGTTGTCGGTCTGGCGGGCCCAGGCGGCGAGGTCGGCGGAGCCGAGCCCGAAGGAGCTAGTGCCGAACACATCCTCGCCGGTGGACTTCCCCCACTCCGAGATCTGCTGGCACAGCTCGAGGAAGTCGTCCCAGGTCCACGTGGTGTCGTCCGGGGCGTCGATGCCGGCCTGCTCGAGCACGGTCGGGTTCATGCCGGTGGCGAAGAGGTTGAAGCCGTTCGGTGCGCCCACCAGAGTGCCATCGGCCAGGCGGCCCGTCTCCAGGATGGCCTCGTCCATCGCGGAGAGATCCAGGGAGTCCGAGACGGTCTCGAGATCGAGCAACGAACCCTCGGTGCCGTAGGAGTCGATGTAGGCCTCGTCCATCTGCACCACGTCGGGCATCGTGCCGCCGGCGGTCTGGGTGGCCAGTTTGTCCCAGTAGCTCGACCACTCGCTGTACTCCGGCGAGACCTCCACCTCCGTGTTCTCGGCGGTGTACATGTCCAGCACCTCGCGGGTGAGGTCGTTGCGAAGATCGCCACCCCACCAGTAGATCCGCATCCCGCTCGCGGAGGACCCGGCGTTGGGGCCGCAGGCGGCGAGGGCGGGCACCGCGCCGGCAGCAGCCAGCAGGGCCAGGGTGTGGCGTCGGGTGAGCATGTCGTTCTCCTGCACATCGATGGGTCGGAGTGACCCGGCAGGAGACGACGTGAGCAGCTTCGCCCACGGGCCCCGCGGGGCCTGTCCTGCCGAGAACGCATGATGCTTCCTGATCGCCCCCACGCGGATCAAACGCTTTCCGAGTGTTGCTGTGGCGCGCGCCCGTCACGCCAGGGTGCGGGGCTCCCCGGTGCCGGTGATGTGTCGGGCGGTGCCGTCGGGCAGCTCGACCCGCGCGTCGATGCCGGCGGGCACGGTCGCCGTGCAGGTGAAGCCGCCCTCCGCCGTGGACCATTCGAGCTCGATCCGGCCGACGGCGGAGTCGTAGGCGCCCTTCGCCCAGTCGATGCCCGGGCCCGGCGTCGGCTTCAGCAGGATCGTGCGGTATCCGGGCTCGGCCGGTCGAATACCGAGGACGACCTGGTAGATCCAGTCGGCGACCGCGCCCAGGGCATAGTGGTTGAAGCTGGTCATCTCGCCGGGGTTGATGGAGCCGTCCGGCAGCATCGAATCCCAGCGCTCCCAGATCGTAGTGGCGCCCATCGAGACCGGATACAGCCAGGAAGGGTTCTCCTCCTCGAGCAGCAGCCGGTACGCGTGCTCGACATGCCCGGTCTCGGACAGTGCCCACGTCACGAACGGGGTGCCGGCGAAGCCGGTGGACACCTTGTAGTCGGCGGCGCGCACCAGCTCGGCGAGCCGCTGACCGGCTGCGGCTCGGGTGGGTTCGTCGAGCAGGTCGAAGACGATGGCCAGCGAGTACACGGTCGCGCAGTCGGAGCGGATGCGACCGTCGGCCTCGACGTAGGCGTCGGTGAACGCGGAGAGCGTGCGCTCTGCGAGGTCCTGCCAGCGCCGGGCATCATCGTCCTCGCCGAGCAACCGTGCGGTCTCCGCCGCGAAACGGGCCGAGCGCACGAGGCAGGCGGTGGCGACCACGCCCTTGTCGGCCTTCGCATCGGCCGGCGCGTCCGGCGGGGCATCGGGATCGAGCCAGTCACCGAACTGGAAGCCGGTGTCCCACAGGCCGCTGGGCGAGAGGGCGCGCTCGACGGACTCGAGATGCAGCACCATGCCGGGGTAGTGCTCGCGCAGCCGGTCGAGATCTCCGTAGGCGTTCCACAGCGCCTGCGGGACCCAGAGGGCGGCATCGCCCCAGATGGCCGTCGGCGTGCCCCAGCCTTCGCTCGTGCCGGAGGCGGGGCCGTCCGCGTCGCCGAGCTTGATCAGATCGGGCACGACGAAGGGCACCACCGACCGCGGGTTCATCCGCACCTCCGCGGCCAGGTCGATGAGCCAGTTGTGCAGGAACCCGGAGACATCGAACTGATAGGCGGCGGTCGCGGCGAACGCGGCGATGTCACCGGTCCAGCCCAGGCGCTCATCGCGCTGCGGGCAGTCGGTGGGAACCGCCAGGAAGTTTCCGCGCTGGCTCCAGACGGAGTTCTGCACCAGCCGGTTCACGCCGGCGTGCGAGCACTCGAACCACCCGGTGCGGGGTATATCGGAGTGGACCACGACGGCTTCGACGTCCTCGGGGCGCAGGTCGCCGGGCCAGCCGGTGATCTCCGCGTAGCGGAAACCGTGGAACGTGAAGCTCGGATCGAACGTCTCGCCGGCGGGATCGCCGGCGAGGACGATCCGATCGGTCGCCTCGGCGGCGCGCAGCGGCCGCGTGCCCAGTTCGCCGTGCTCGAGGACCTCGGCGTGACGCAGCCTGATCTCGGTGCCGGCCTCGCCCGTGACGGTGAAGCGCAGATGGCCCACCAGGTTCTGCCCGAGGTCGAGCAGGGTCCTGCCGGATGGGGACGTCCAGATCCTCTCGGGGCGGCGGGTCTCGTGCCGGATGATCAGCGGTGAGGCCTGCTCGACGAGGGTCTCGCGGTCAATCTCCACGACCCGGACCGGTTCCGCGGGCGTCGGTGCGAGCCGACGATCTTCGCGCTGGCCGTGGTACAGGCTCGCCAGGTCGATCGGGCTCAGGTGCGAGCTCCAGGACTCGTCCGTGACGACTCGCTGCGTGGAGCCGTCGTCGAAGGTGATCTCCACCGCGGCGAGGAAGGCGAGGTCCGGACCGTAGTTGACGCCGCCGTCGAAGCCGAAGTCGCCGCGCCACCAGCCTCCGGCAAGAGTGACGGCGAGATCGATGGTTCGCTCGCTGGCGCCTCCGGCCGCGTCGCGAACCTGCTCGGTGACGTCGAATCGCTGCACCTGCAGCCGTCGCTCGTACACCGTCCAACCCGGGTTCAGCACGGAAGCGGTCACCGGATGGCTGCCGATGCGCGCGTCATAGACACCGTAAGCCGTGGCCACCAGCTCGGCGCGGGCGACGCGAGCAGGGTCGGCCTCGAGCGCGAGGCGACGGGTCAGCACCGGAAGCCGGCCGGTGTCCTGCGGAGCCGAGATGGCGAGTGCATCGGTCAGTGCCTGGGCGGCGCTGGAGGGCGCCGATGGGCGGTCACGTACGGGAGCGGGCATGGGCGAGTTCCTCGAGATCACATCGTCGGGCTGAGGGCGAGCGTTCCGCGGACGCGCCGCCGGGCGGCACGTGCCGAGAACGTCGGCGGAGGCGCAATGAAACGACTCACGCTCGACCCTAGCTGACGGGCGGGACGCGCGGCGCTTCGGGAGCAGGGCCGCCGGCCGGTGTCGGCGAGCGAGGTCCCGGATCCCTGTTTACACGTTTCAATCGACGTGTCTAGACTCGGCCTCCCCTCGATCGAAGGAGATCGCCCATGCCCACTCGTCGCACCGCACTGGCTCTTCCCCTCGCCCTGACATCGCTCACCGGCCTCGCGGCCTGCGGACCCAACGCCTCGGGCGGCGGATCCGGATCCTCCGAGGGCGGCGGTCTGCGCTTCGCCTGGTGGGGCAACGCCAAGCGTGACGAGTACACCAAGGCAGCGATACAGGCCTACTCGGAGATCGAGCCGGATCTGTCCATCTCTCCCGAGCCGGTCGACTGGAACGGGTACTGGGACAAGCTCGCCACCCAGGTCGCCGGGGGCGATACGCCCGACATCCTGCAGATGGACGAGGGGTATCTCGCGGAGTACGCCAGTCGCGACATCCTCCTGGACCTCGCCTCCACCGATCTCGACACCTCCGCCTTCGACCAGGCCGCGCTCGATGCCGGACGGGTGGACGATGGGCTGTATGCCGTCAACGCCGGCGTCAACGCGCCCGTGCTGATGGCCAACCCCGCCGTGTTCGAAGCCGCCGGGGTAGAGATGCCCGACGACACCACGTGGACCTGGGACGACCTGGTCGAGATCGCCACCTCCATCACCGAGAACACACCCGAGGGCACCTACGGCACGCAGCAGTTCGGTGCGGCCGGTGACCCGACGCTGTCGGTCTACCTCCGCCAGCTGGGCGCCGAACGGTTCAGCGACGACGGAATCGGCTTCACCGCCGAACAGCTCCAGGACTGGATGGACTTCGCACTGCAGCTGCAGGCCTCGGCCGCTGCCCCGTCTGCCTCGGTGGCGGTCGAGGAGGTCGGCCAGACGGTGGACCAGGCGCTGTTCGCCAAGGGGAGATGCGGTCTGCAGTCCCAGTGGTCGAACCAGGTCGTCACCCTCGACAGCGCACTGGACGGGGCGGTGAAGATCCTGCGGATGCCCTCCAGGACCGGCGCAGCGGCCGATGCGCAGCTCTGGTACAAGGCTTCGATGTACTTCGCCGTGGCGGCCGGCACCGCGAAGCAGGAGGAGGCGGTCGCCTTCGTCGACTGGCTCGTCAACGATCTCGACGCCGGCAGGATCCTGCTCGCCGAGCGCGGAGTGCCCGCCAATCTCGACGTGCGCGAGGCCATCACCCCGCAACTGGCCGACTCCGACCTCAAGACCATCGACTTCATCGAGGCGATCGCCGAGGAGCTCGGTGACCCGCCCCCGATCACCCCGCCGGGAGGCAGCTCCGTCGGTGACCTGATCTCTCGCTACATGGAGGACGTGCTCTTCGAGCGTGCGGATCCGGCCGCGGCCGCGGCGTCCGTGGTCGAGGAGGCACCTGCTCTGCTGGAATGAGGCGGGCACGGTAAAGTCGCGGCATCGTGATCCCGGGCTGATGGGCCCGGGATCACCCGTCTGCGAGAGGAGCGTGCGCAGTGGCCGCCAGCCGCCCGGTGAGCATGAAGGACGTCGCCCGGCACGCCGGCGTCTCGGTGGGCACCGTCTCGAACGTCCTGAACCGTCGCGACATCGTCTCGGCCGACCGGCGCGAACGCGTCGAGCAGGCGATCCGCGAGCTCGGGTACGTGCGCAACGACGCCGCGAGGCAGCTGAAGGTCGGCCACTCCCGCACCGTCGGCGCCATCGTCCTGGACTCCGGGAACCCGTTCTACACGCAGCTGGTGGGAGGGATCGAGGCGGCCGCCGAGGCGTCCGGCCTCGCCGTGATCGCCGGCGGCACCAACAACCGTGAGCAGCGCGAGCGCCTGTACCTCTCCCTGTTCGAGGAGCAGCGGGTGCGCGGCATCCTGCTGGCCTCCACGGGCGGAACCGCCGAGCTGATCGACGCGATCCGCCGCCGCGGCACCCCGGTGGTGCTGGTCGAGAGCGAGCGCAATGCGGCGGACGGCTCCTCTGTCAGCGTCGACGACATCGCCGGCGGCGAGATCGCGGTGCGCCACCTGGCCTCCCTCGGCCGGCGCCGGATCGGCGTGGTCGCCGCCCGCCAGGACCTCCGCCAGGTCGCCGACCGCCTGCGCGGAGCCCGACGGGCCGCGGCCGACGCCGGGATCGAGATCGAGGTGCTCGAGGCCGAGGACCTCACGGTGCTCGCCGGGCGCCACGTCGGCGAGAAGGTCGTGGAGCGGTCCCGCGCCGAGCGCCCGGACGCCGTCTTCTGCGTCAACGACCTGCTCGCGGTCGGGGTGCTGCAGGCCTTCGCATTCCGTCACCAGGTCGCGGTGCCGGAGGAGATCGCCCTGGTCGGCTACGACGACATCGCCTTCGCCAGCAGCACCGTGGTGCCGCTGACCTCCGTCTCCCAGCCCTCCGACCTCATGGGCCGCACCGCACTCGCCCTGCTGGAGGAGGAGATCGCGGATCGCGATGCCCCGCACCGCCACGTCAGCTTCCGGCCGGAGCTGGTCGAGCGGGAGTCGACGACGGGCTGAGGTGGGCGCTCACGGGCCGAGCAGCGCGAGTGGGACGACCGCCGTGCCGTCGGCCCGTCGGTAGGCCGTGCGGCCGGTCGTCAGGACGATGCGGTCGACGACGTCCTCGCCCAGCTTGTCCTCCAGCCAGTGCAGATGACGCACATCCTCGTCATCGATGGAGGACGACAGTTTCACCTCGATGGCGAGAATCCGCCCGTCCTCCCGCTCGAGGATCATGTCGATCTCGTGGTCCCCACCGTGAGTGCGCAGGTGGAAGACGTTCGCGCGGTGGGGCTGTGCATACACCCGCACGCAGAGAGTCGCCAACGATTCGAAGAGCGACCCCAGGAGCGGACCGCGCCGCAGTGCGCGGAACGACGGTGAGGTGTCGGCGATCCCGGACGCGGATATCAGGGCATCCGGTCCGACGCGCAGGAGGCGCGCCGCCAGAGCGGGATCGGCGAGCTGGTGCTTCGGGGCACCGCCCAGGCGGCTGAGCTCCTTGCCGAACGGGGCCCAGGCCGGCACCTCGTCCAGCAGGTAGAGCTGGCCGAGAGCTTCCCGATGGTCGGCGATCGTCGCTCGGCGCGGGCGGGCGTCTCGTGAGACGGCGTCCGCTATCGCTTCGAAGCTGGCGGTGGTCGAGGAGGCGGCTGCGTAGGCGCGGAGCCAGGCCGTGAGTGCCTGGGGGCGCCGGACGACCGTGCCGAGAGCGGGCATCTCCCGCTCGACCGCGAAGGAGAGGTAGGAGTCCAGCAGGTCGTTCCGCGCGCTCTCCGCGGCCGTTCGCATCCCGGGAAAGCCGGACGCGAGGATCTCCCGGGTGCAGCGCACTTCCGTACAGATTCGCAGGCTTCTGCCGTACAACTTCGCAACCCTCTACCGTACAGATTCGCAGGCACTCACCGTGCAGTTTCGAGGCGGTTCACCGTACAGGTTCGCAGAACTGTCCGGTCAGCGTCGCACCCGGTACGGAACCGACACCGCTCAGGACGGAGCGAATCTGCTCAGCTCGGCCCCGGCGCGGATGCGCGCGCGCATCGCCTCCGCGCTGTCCTCGATCGCGCCGAGAGCCGCCGCTTGGACGGCAACGTTCCCCAGGGCGGTGGCCTCCACGGGGCCGGCCACCACCTCGACGCCCAGGGCGTCGGCCGTCAGCTGATTCAGCAGGGCGCCCTGACTGCCGCCACCGACGACGTGGACTCTCGCCGGCGTCCCCGTCCCGGCCAGCTCACAGGCCGTGGTCACGGCGTCGCGGTAGGCGATGGCCAGGGAGTCGAGAAGGCAGCGCACGATCTCGGCACTCGTCCGCGGGACGTCGTGCTCGCCGTGTGCTGCCGGTCCCGGGCGTGCGGCCCGGGCCACCCGGTCGGCCATCGCCCCGGGCGGCAGGAACTGGGAGTCGGTGGCATCGATGACGAATCGTCCGCCGGGCTCGGCGGCGGCCGCCTCCAGAAGCTCCTCGAGCTCGGTCTCGCGGCCCTCCTCGGACCACTGGCGCATGCACTCCGAGACCAGCCACAGGCCCATGACGTTCTGCAGGAAGCGGGTCGTGCCGCCGACGCCGCCCTCGTTGGTGAAGCCGGCCCGTCGGGCGGCCTCGGTGGGGATCGGTTCGCGCAGCTCCAGCCCCACCAGAGACCAGGTGCCCGAGGAGATGTAGGCGATGGGGCCGTCGGTCGTGGACTCGACGCTCGTTGCGGACGGAACCGCAAGCACCGCCGAGGCGGTGTCGTGCGAGCCGACGGCGGTCACCGCCACCCGGTGCAGGCACAGTTCGACGGCGATTTCCTCCCGCACCTCCCCGATGCGCTCACCCGGCTCGATCAGCGGGGCGAAGATCGCAAGCTCCACCCCGACCGCTGCCAACAGTTCGGGGGAGAAGGCGCGCCCGCGCACGTCGAACAGTCCCGTGGTGGAGGCGTTGGTGACCTCCGTGCGCCGCTGCCCCGTCAGCAGGAAGGCGAGGTAGTCCGGCAGCATCAGGGCGTGGGAGCCCTCGGGCAGGTCCCGCAGGCGCTCGTCGGCGGCGAACTGGTAGATCGAGTTGAACGGCTGCTGGGCGATGCCGGTGATCTCGAACTGCCGCTCGCGGCTGACGCGTTCGGCGACCTCGTCGGCCACCCCGTCGGTGCGGGAGTCGCGATAGGAGATCGCGTTCCCGATCCGGGACCCGTCGGGCCCGACGAGCACGTAGTCCACCGCCCACGAGTCGATGCCGATCGAGGCCAGCTCCAGCCCGCGCTCGCGCGCGAGAGCGGCCGCCTCGCGCAGGCCCTCCTGGATCTGGGCCCACAGCTCATCGATGTCCCAGGTGAGGTGACCGTCCCGGTCACGCAGCTCGTGGGCGAAGCGCCGTGCCTCGGTCAGCTCGATGCCCGCGGCGGAGACCACGCCGAGCATCACCCGGCCGGACGTCGCGCCGAGATCGACCGCGGCGATCGCCACGGGTGGCACCGCCGCGGCCTGCGCGGAGCCCTGCACCTCTTCGTGCACCATGCCGTCCCGTCCCCTCAGCGCAGGAACGCTGCGGCGACGCCGGCGTCGACCGGGACGTGCAGGCCCGTGGTGTGCGAGAGATCCCCGGCCGTCAGCGCGTACACGGCGTTCGCGACGTTCTCCGGCAGCACCTCGCGCTTCAGCAGGGTGCGCTGGGCATAGAACTCCCCGAGCTTCTCCTCCTCGACGCCGTAGACCTTCGCCCGCGAGGCGCCCCAGCCGCCGGCGAAGATGCCCGAGCCGCGCACCACGCCGTCGGGGTTGATGCCGTTGACGCGGATCTGGTCCCCGCCCAGCTCCGCGGCGAGCAGTCGCACCTGGTGCGCCTGATCGGCCTTGGTGGCGGAGTAGGCGATGTTGTTGGGCCCGGCGAACACGGAGTTCTTCGAGGAGATGTAGATGATGTCCCCGCCCATGGCCTGGTCGATCATCACCCTCGCGGTCTCGCGGGAGACCAGGAAGGAGCCGCGGGCCATCACGTCGTGCTGGAGGTCCCAGTCCTTCGCGGTGGTCTCCAGCAGCGGCTTGGACAGCGAGAGCCCGGCGTTGTTGACGATCAGGTCGAGCCCGCCGAAGGGCAGCACGGCCTCGCGGACCATCTCGACCACGGCCTGCTCATCGGAGACGTCGGCCTTCAGAGCCACCGCCACATCCGGCCCGCCGAGCTCCTCGGCGACCGCTTCGGCGTTCTCGAGGTTCAGATCGGCGATCACGACGCACGCGCCCTCGGCGACCAGCCGGGTGGCGGTGGCCTTGCCGATGCCGGAGCCGCCGCCGGTGACCATGGCGACGCGGGTGGCCAGGGGCTTGGGCGTCGGACGGCGCTGCAGCTTCGCCTCTTCGAGGGCCCAGTACTCGATGCGGAACTTCTCGGACTCGTCGATGGGGGAGTAGGTCGAGATCGCTTCCGCCCCACGCATCACATTGATCGCATTGACGTAGAACTCGCCGGCCACGCGGGCGGTCTGCTTGTCCTTGCCGAAGGAGAACATGCCCACCCCGGGGACCAGCACGATCGCCGGGTCCGCGCCGCGCATGGCGGGGGAGTCCGCGTCGGCGTGGCGCTCGTAGTAGGAGGTGTAGTCGGCGCGGTAGGCCTCGTGCAGCTCCCGCAGCCGGGCGACGGCGTCCTCGATCGGGGCATCGGCCGGGAGGTCCAGGACCAGGGGCTTGACCTTGGTGCGCAGGAAGTGGTCGGGGCAGGAGGTGCCCAGCTCCGCCAGCGACGCCAGTTTCTCGCTTGCCAGGAACTCGTGGACGGCGTCGGTGTCCGTCCAGTGCCCGACCATGGGAGCGTCCGTCGAGGCCAGCCCGCGGACGACGGGGAACAGAGCCGAGGCCTTCGCCCGACGCTCGGCCCCGGGCAGAGCCGCCCGGGCGGGGTCGTGGGCGCCGAACGGCTCTGCGGCGCCGGTGGCCTCGATGAACTCGGTGGCCTCGCGGATGATCCGCAGCGAGTTCTGCTGAGCCTGCTCGGACGTCTCGCCCCAGGCGGTGATGCCGTGACCGCCCAGGATGCAACCGATCGCCTGCGGGTTCTGCCTCTTGATCGCGGCGATGTCCAGGCCCAGCTGGAAGCCGGGGCGGCGCCAGGGCACCCACACCACGGCCTCGCCGAAGCACTCGCGGGTCAATCTCTCCCCGTCGGCCGCCGTCGCCAGGGCGATCCCGGCATCGGGGTGGAGATGATCGACATGGGGCGCGTCGACCAGGGCGTGCATCGCGGTGTCGATCGACGGGGCGGCACCGCCCTTGCCGTGCAGGCAGTAGTCGAAGGCCGCGACCATCTCGTCCTCGCGCTCCACGCCCGGGTACACGTCCTGCAGGGCCCGCACGCGGTCCAGTCGCAGCACCGCCAGGCCCTTCTCGGTCAGGGTGCCGAGATCGCCGCCGGAGCCCTTGACCCACAGCAGCTCGATCTCCTCGGCGGTGACGGGGTCGACGTCGGTGCTTTTGGCCGAGGTGTTGCCGCCGGCGTAGTTGGTGTTGCGCGGATCCGCGCCCAGCTCGTTCGAGCGGGCGATCAGGGCGCCGACGGTCTCGGTGGCCGTGCCACCGGCGGTACGGCCCGTGCCGCCCGCGGCGCCGGCAGTGGTGCTGTGCTCGTTCATACTCAGGCTCCCCATCCCATCTGGTTCCCGCCGACGCGCTCGGCGGCGACCTTCTCCTCGTAGCCGCTGGAGCGGAACGCGGTGAACGGGTCCGTCGGCAGCCCCTGCTCCTCGCGCAGCGCCGCCAGCGCCGGGCGCACATCGGTCCAGAACGCGTCCATCAGGATCCCGTGCGCCTCGAGCACGTCGTGGCGCTGCTGCGCGTCATCGAGTGCCTCGCGATCCACCAGCAGCGCCTTGGCCAGGGTCTCCTGCACGTTCAGCACGGAGCGGATCTGGCCCTGGATCTTCGACTCCAGGTTGTGGCACTGGTCCAGCATGAAGTTCACGCTCGATGCGGGCCGGTGGGCATCCTGCTGGACGATCTCGAACAGGATGCGGAACAGCTGGAACGGGTCCGCGGAGCCGACGATGAGGTCGTCGTCGGCGTAGTTGCGGGAGTTGAAGTCGAAGGCGCCCAGCCGGTTCTGGCGCAGCAGCTGGGCGACGATGAACTCGATGTTGGTGCCGGGGGCGTGGTGGCCGGTATCGAGCACCACCATGGCCTGCTCGCCGAGGGCGAGGCAGTGCAGCAGGCTGGTGCCCCAGTCGGGAACGTCCGTGTGGTAGAACGCCGGCTCGAAGAACTTGTACTCGAGCACCATGCGCTCGCCGTCGTGGAGAGCCGCGTAGATCTCCCTCAGGGACTCGGCGAGGTGGTCCTGGCGGCGGCGGATCGAGTCCTGACCGGCGTAGTTGGTGCCGTCGGCCAGCCAAATCTTCAGCTCGTGCGACCCGGTGGCGCGCATGACCTCGAGGCATTCGAGATGATGATCGATCGCGCGGCGGCGCACGGCGGCATCGGTGTGGGTGAGCGAGCCGAACTTGTACTCGTCGTCCTGGAAGGTGTTGGAGTTGATCATCCCGATCCGCACGCCCTGCTCCTCGGCGAAGGAACGCAGCGCTGCGAAGTCCTCCACCTTGTCCCAGGGGTAGTGCAGGGAGACCCGCGGTGCGGCACCGGTGTACGCATGGGTCTGGGCGGCGTCGGCGATCTTCTCGAACGGGTCCCGGGGAGTGCCCGGAGTGCCGAACACCTTGAAACGGGTTCCGGAGTTGCCGTAGCCCCAGCTGGGCACCTCGATGGTGAATTCGCGCAGGTCGCGCGCGAGGTTCTCGGGTAAGGCGGGCAGGGGAGCGGGGGCCATGAGGAGCTCCTTCGTGGTCGGACTTCGTGGGTCGTCGACGCTGACGGGCCGGATCCTGTGCGTCCGGAGACGTCGTGCCGAGCATGGTGACTGCACGGTATCCAGCGCCCGGCGCAGGTTGAAACGACTCAACAACCGTAGCACGGGGGTCTCGGAATGCGCCAGAGCGCGGACGCTGCCGAGATCACGCGGCGTGGGCCGAGAACTGCAGCTCCAGTTCGCTCTCCTCGGGGCCGGGCTCCTCATCGCTCACTGGTTCGACCAGCACCTGCACCGTGATCCCCAGCTCCGTCGTGGTGCCTGGGGGAACCGGTCCGGAGATCACCGTCCACGTCCCCGGCGGCGACAGCGTCAGCGCGTTGGTCGCCTCCGCCTTGGGAAACATGGCGGCGGGCTCAGCGTCGTCCGCGGAGACCACGGGAGTCAGCTCCGCCGAGTTCTGCACGCTCGCTCTCTGCTGCTCCTCTGCCGGCGTCGTGAACTCGACGACCGCGGGGATCTCGAGGTCCAGTGTGCTGACCTGCCAGATCTGTCCCTCCGGCGCCCACCCGAGGCCACCCACCCAGGGCAGTTCGTCGGGGCCGGCGAGGGTGCACGACGTCGGATCGCCGTGGGAGGCCCACCCCGACGGCAGGACCTCCGCGTCGCACTCCCCGGACGGAGTGGATCCGGAGGTGGGGAGGGCGGCGAACGTGCCGGCGTCGGTGACACCGTCCGGTGTGATGACCTGATCCTCTCCATCGAAGCTGACGGTCATCACCGGTTCCACCGGCCCGCGGTCCACGGCCAGGAGGAATCCGACCCTGGTCAGCTGCATCCGTCCGTCGTCCCAGAACAGATCGGCGATGTACGGCCCGAGATCATAGGCCTGGTCACCGACGGCCACGGTGACCTGCGGCGGGGGCATCTGCGAGTCCGGCAGGCGCATCGCACGGAGTCCGTCGGGCACGACGGTCTCCAGTTCGACCGGCAGGTAATGGCCGCCGCGCGGGGCCTTGGGGAAGGGTGCCTCGTCCATGGTCAGGACCGGCGTCTCGCGGTTCGGTTCGCCGAACCGCACCGTGAGCCCGCCGGTGGGGTAGACGACGTCGATGGGGTCGCCGAGTTCCTCGTCCAGCGAGAGGCCGCGGGCGATGATCTCGCCCGGCTCGCTGCGCGGAGCGGTGTCCCAGGGGCGCGCCACCCCGGTCCACACGCCGGCGACCACGAGCAGCACGGCGAGGGTCAGGCCGCCGGCGAGGCGGACCGGCCGCGACGAGCGGGGCGACGTGGCGGCATCGATCTCGGATGCCGCCGCAGCGGTGTCCTCACGCGCATTCTGCTCGTCATCGCTCATCCAGTCATTCTGTGGTGCTGAGGAGTTCTCGGCCATGGGGAGAAGTCCCCTCACCCGTCAGGGCGGCGATCCGGTGGGAGGCGGAGGACCCTCGAAGGGCGGCGAATCCGCGTGTACTCTCGGCCTCACAGCGCACCGACGGCTCGTGAGCCCGACGCTCGCGATCGGTGCACGGGGAGAGGCGGCGGGGCCATGTCAGATCGCACTGCTGTGCCGGTGATCAGCGTGATCATCCCGGTGTTCAACGGGGAGGCGACGATAGATGCGCAGCTCGACGCGCTCGCCGCCCAGCCCTTCGACCTGCCCTGGGAACTGCTGATCGCCGACAACGGGTCCCGCGACCGGACGCGGGAAGTGGTGCTCGCGCGGCGCGCGAGGTTCCCGGCGCCGCTGCGGGTTCTCGACGCCGGGGCGCGGAAGGGGGTCGCCCACCCGCGCAACGCCGGCGTGCTCGCCGCCCGTGGCGCAGCGGTCGCGTTCTGCGATGCCGATGACGTGGTCGGACCGAACTGGCTGGCCGGGGCCCACCGCGGGCTGCAGGAGCACGACGTGGTCGGCGGACCGATCCGACGACTCACCGAACCCTTCGACCCCGACTCCGAACTGCTGGGCTTCGACTCCGTCTCCGACGGGGAGATGGTGGGCAGCAACATCGCGATCCGGCGCGACATCTACCTGGCGGCCGGCGGGTTCGAGGAGGCCTGGCGCCGTTACGGACGCGAGGACTACGAGTTCGGAGTGCGGCTGCGCTCCCACGGTGCCCGGTTCGGCCGTGACCCCGACATGCTGAACTACTACCGCCTCGTCGAGGATCAGTGGAAGTTCACCCGCAAGATCTACGCCAGCGGCCGGTCGGACGTCGACGTGTGGCGTCGGCATCCGGAGGTCTTCCCTGGGCGGCTGGGGCGCGGAGCCGTGCTGCGCGAGACCCTCTCCCTGCCGTGGAACCTGCTGCGGGCAGGACGCTCCGGTGGCCACCGCCGGATGGCCCGCACGGTCGTCGACCTCGCCGCTCACGCCCGGGAACTGCTGCCGCCCCAGAGGCCCATGCCGCCACCGGTGCTGATCGAGGAGACGACCCCGCCTCGCGAGATCGACGGCGATGCTCAGCCCTTCCGGGCATCGCGCCAGTGAAGCGCGCGCCGGTGTGCCGCCGGTGAGAGCTTCACCAGCGCCCAGGACCCGGCCTCGGCGCGGTGGCCGCCCCGCAGGAGTGCGAGAAGACCGCCGAGCGTGATGTGGCTGCGCGCCCAGTCCGTCACCTCGCGCCGCAGCGCGGAATCCTGCTGCTGCCGGGCCGCCTTGTGCAGGATGTGGGTGACGTTGTGGCGCTCGAGCTCCTGGTACAGCTCCTCGGCCTCCGCCGCGGGGAAGGTCTGCTGCAGCGTGGGGCGGACGATGGCCGGTACTCCGACCAGGTCCCACACCGACTCGCTCAGTCCCCCCGAGGTGGAGTCCGGGCTGATCGTGTACCGGTACAGCGGCTCGGACAGGTAGGCCACGGTGCGGGCGCGGGCGAACAGCCGGGCGACGAGCACGAAATCCGAGTAGGTCTCGCCGTCCGGGGCCCGGAGGGGTTCCGGGTCGCCGTGGCCCGGCCGGGTCCCGTCGCGCTCGGTCCGGCCGAGGGCGGTGCGCCACAGCATGTGCTGACTGCCCACGATCCGGTTGTGGATGAGGGCGGCCAGCGCCTCGGTCCCCGTCGAAAGTCTCGCCGGCGGGTCGAAGGGCAGCGGCCCCAGCTCCTTGCCGCCGCGCACCGCCATCAGCGGAAGCATCACCACGTCGGCCTCCGCGTCCTCGCCCTCGGCCAGGAGCGCCTCGAGGTAGCTCGGCTCCACGATGTCGTCGGCGTCGACGAACGTGATCCACTCGCCCCGGGCACGGTCGAGAGCGTGATTGGTGACCCGGGCGTAGCCTCCGTTGGCCGGTCGGCGGTCCACGACGATTCGTGGGTCATCGGGAAGCTCGGAGGCGTCGGGCACCGGATCCCGACGCGACCCGTCGTCGATCAGGAGGATCTCGATCTCCTCCACGGTCTGGGCGAGGACAGACTCCAGCGTGGGCCGCAGTTGGGACCCCGCCTCGTAGCAGGCGATGACCACGGTGGCGCGGGGTGTGGTGCTCATGCGGTGCTGGCCTCCGAGTTCCACCGGGGTGCCCGCCGAGTATGAGTGGGGTCCATAGGCGTCAGTCTGGCACCTAGGGGTGGATCTATGGCCTGGTTGGGGCAACTGTCCGCGAGCAGGTCCCGTGGCCGGGCGGGGACAGCGGCAGGCAGTCCGATTGCCGGACCCGGAACGGGGAAGCGGGAGCAGGAGCGGACGCGCGGTCGCACGTCGTCGGTCACACCGACTCGAGTTGGAGGGCATCCCAGGTGGCCTGCACAGCGAGGGCTCCCAGGGGGTTCACTGCGAGAGTCAGCACGTTCTGCCCCGGGCGCAGCGAGGCGGGCTCGAGTTCAAAATCGCGACGGAAGCGCCGACCCCGAGCGGCGCTGCGGTAGACGGCGCCGCGCGCGTCGTCACCGGAGAACTCCCAGAGGGTAGGTGCAGTGTCGTTGAGTTGGATGGACAGTGCGCTGGGAACTCCTGGATCAGGGACCGCGGTGGTCAGCGACCAGGCCGCGAGTGCGAGACGCAGCCGCAGTCGCGCGGTCGGTGCGGGTTCTCGCTCCAGGCCGAAGACGATCTGCCACGGCATTCCGGGTCCCTGACCGGTGGTCTGCGGTTGGGTGAAGTACCAGGCGGCGTTCTCGCTGCCGACCCGGTGCGTGAGGCCGTGGGGGAAGAGCGCGGGGTAGTCCGCGGTGTTCGCATAGCGGCGCGAGTCGGCACCACCGGCGAACTCGATCGAGGTGCCATCGGGCGAGCCGATCTGCCACAGGACCTCGGCCGGTTCGCTCCGATGCCAGTGCAGATCGAGAGCAGTGTCCGCCGTGATCTCGAGGGGATCCACTACATGTTCGTCCCACACCCCGTCCTGACGGACCGTGAGCCGGTAGAGAGCTGGCACCACGCCAGGAAGGTGGAAAGTGCCGCGGTCGTCGAGGGTAGTCCAGTATTGGCGCCCGGCGGCGGTATCCTGCGAGTCCACGCCCGCATCCGAGAGGACGACGAGCGCACCAGCGGCAGGGCCGATTGTCGTGATCTCATCTGACCCGGCGGTCGTGCATTCCGCGTCATTGGTGGTCACAGTGACTGCCCCGCGCACGCGCACCCGTTCGTGCGTCGGCACCCATCCGGCCAACGCGGCCCGGTCATGGAGACGTGCCGCGGAGCGGCCGCCGAGATGCGCCTCGGCCTGGGCGCGGAGCCGGCCGGCCGCGGAGGAGCCCGCGGTCTCGCCGGTCCAGCCCAGATGCAGGTACAGCGGTCCGTACGTCCGCGCCGCTGCACCGTGGAGCCTGACGGGCCGGGACCCGTAATGGGTGGCCTGCGGCTCGAGCAGCAGCACGGGGCCATCCTCGGTCTGGTGGGCGGTGAGATCCTGGCGGTCCGGGCCACCGTTGAACGAGCTACGATCTGCGAGCACCGCATAGGCTCCCACCCGGCGGCCGTCCAGGTGGCCGTGGAGACCGTGGACGGCATGGTCCCGAAGTGATATCGCTGCGTCGTACTTCGTGTAGAAGCGTCTGGCGTAGGCGCTCCCCGTCCCAGCCAGGTCCGTCGTCGCATCCATCACCACGCGGCCGCGCCGCAGATCCTCCGGGGTCGGCAGGCGCGAGGCCGCGGCACGCCACGGAGTGCCGAAGGGATCCTCCTCCAGATCGAGATGTGTGAAGATCTCCGGATCAAACCAGCATACGAAGCGATGCTGGTCGATCGCGACGGCGGGATGCTCTGCGGCGTGTTCGAAGCGCGAGACCAGGTGGATACCGGTCTCCTCCGCCGCCAGAAGATAGGTTCGCATGGTGGTGTACGGCGCCGCGGTTGAAGCAGGCACGGTCACCGTGAGCATCACCGCGTCCGCGAGCTCGCGCGCGGACCAGGTCACCGGAGCCTCAGGGAGAGCGATCTCGGGCTCGAGCACTCTGACGACCTCGTCGAATCGTCCCGTTCGCCGCGGCCCGAGCAACTCGTGACCATCCAGTCGCAGGGAGGTGAGGCGGCCGCCGCCTGCCGGTGAGACCTCGAGGTGCACTCGGCCGTTCTCCAGGGCGACCCCGTCGACGGTCTCCACGATGCGAGGCCGGTCCGCATCGGGCACGATGCTCAGACCTCGAGGCCCAGGGCGTCGAGATCCACCGTGGACCCTGTGCGCATCGATTCCTCGGCGGCGATTCCGATGGCAGCGCTGCGCAGCCCATCGACCCAGGTGGCGCGGCGTCCCAGCGGGTCCTCGGCCGGCTTGCCGAACACGTCGTCGAGCAGCATCGCATCGCCGCCGCCGTGGCCACCGCGGCCCTCGGGGATGGGCACCTCCACGGCGCGCTCCCACTGTCGCTGGAGACGCAGCACACTGCGGCGGGGCCGCACCTCGCGGGTGCCGTCGGCCCCGACGGCCGCGCCCTGCTCCGGCCGGGCGCTCGGGTCGATCTCCGCCTCGGCCGGTGCGCGGTGCGGTTTCTCGACCACGTCGAGCTCGATCCTGCCGAGGGTGCCGTTCAGCGCCACGCGATACCCCTCCCAGGGGGCGTAGGCGTGCAGGGAGTAGGTCAGGGCGGCACCCTCGCGGTAGCCGACGAGCATGCTCAGGGTGTCTTCGATGGACACCCCGTGGCCGAAAACGTTCTGGTCGCGGGCGTAGCCGTCCGCACTCTCCGCCTCTAGGTTCAGCCGGCGCATCCGCTCGTCTGCTGCGAGGTCGATGCGGAAGGGGTCCTCCTCCGCCAGCTGCCGACTGGTGCGGGCCGCGGGGTCCACGCCGTGCTCTGCGGCGTGCTCTGCGCCGTAGAAGCGACGAGACCCCAGGGCCGAGACGCGGGCGGGGACATCGCCCAGCCACCAGTTCACGAGGTCGAAGTGGTGGCTGGCCTTGTGGATCTGCAGCCCACCGGACATCTCCTTCTCGCGATGCCAGCGGCGGAAGTAGTCCGCGCCGTGCCCCGTGTCCAGCAGCCATTCGAAGTGCACCGAGGTCACGGTCCCGATCTCGCCGCGGGTCACCAGCTCCCGCACCAGCGAGTTCCGCGGGGAGTAGCGGTAGTTGAAGGTCATGGTGATACGGCCCGCGGAGCGCCGCGCCGCCTCCGCGATCCCGCGCGCTTTTTCGGCGGTGGTGGTGATCGGCTTTTCCACCACGACGTCGAGGTCGTGGGCGAGTGCGGCGACGATGTACTCGCTGTGCAGGGCGTCGGGAGTGGTGATCACGACGGCGTCCGGCCGCACCGCGGCGACCATGTCTTCGAACTGCTCCGGCGCCCACAGCGAGGGCGGTGCGAGGTCGGGGTGCAGCGAGCCGACGAGATCGAGGTAGTACTGCATGCGCACCGGGTTGGGGTCCACGAAGGCGACGGGGACGGCGTGCTCCGCATGGGAGTCGGCCAGTGCCCGCAGGTACATCTCGCAGCGGTGGCCGGTGCCGATCACCGCGTAGCGGCGGGGGAGGAAGGTCGGAGAGGTCATGGTGCCCTTTCGGTGCGGTGGGTGCCCGCCGGGCGGCGGGCGGGGTCGGTGGGGAGAACGGAGGCGGTCCCGCTGGAGCGCGTGCTCCGGCGGGACCGCGGCTCAGCCTTCGTCGAGGCGGGTCCAGGCTCCGGAGCTGCCGGGGCGGTCGCCCTGGGTGCGGCGCGTGGCCTCCCACACGGCGCCGTCATGGCCCACGCGGTCGCCGCGCGCGTACGTCTCGTCGGAGGACCAGCGCTGCGGGAGGGTGGAGACCGTGAGGGGCTCGGAGGTCTCGGAGGCTCCCGCCGCGTTCGTTCCGCGCACCCACAGGGTGTACTCGGTGCCGGGCTCGAGGTCGCGCACGTAGGTCGTGCTCACCTTGCCGCTGGCGACCACCGTGCGGACCCCGTCGATCTCGCGCAGCGCCTCGACCACGTCGGTCCCGGCGCCGCGATTCCAGGTCACGCCCAGGAAGGTGTCGCCGCGCAGGGTCGGGGTGAGGTCGGAGGGAACCTCCGGCACCAGGCTCGGCACGGCCAGTGCGGCGCCGGCCTCGGAGGCCCCTCGTTCGTTCAGGGCGACGAGCTGATACGTGTAGCCGGTTGCCGTCGGGGAGAGGGAGTCGTCCGTGTACGTGCTCTCGGCGGTGTGGGCGATCTCGGAGGCGGCGGTGTCCCCGTCGGCCGTGCGCAGGACGACGTACTCCTGGGCTCCCTCCACGGCGGTCCAGCTCAGCGTCGCGTGCGAGGGGCCCTGCTCGTCCAGCACCGGCGCACCGGGCGCCGCGGGGATCTCCATCGCGGGGCCGGACATCGCGGAGACCTCGGCCGAGGGCTGCGAGAGTCCGCCGGCGGTGCGGGCGAGGACGCGGTAGCGATACGCGGTCTCCGGCTCCACGGTGTCATCCGTGGCGGTGGTCCCGGGGGTCCCGGCGACATCCATGAACGCTCCGTCGACCCCGGCGGCGCGCTGGAGCACGTAGCCGTCGGCGTCCTCGACGGCGTTCCATTCCAAGGTCGCGCCGTAACTGCCGATCTCCGTGACTTCGAGGCCGGCCGGCGCCCGGGGGACGGGAACGGCGGGATCGACGGGCGTGACGGAGGCGTGCGGCGAGGCCTCGGCGGCGCCGCCCGCGGCCACCGGCACGATCCGGTAGTCGTGCCGCACCCCCAGCTGGGGCGCGTCATCGGTGAAGGAGCCGTCGGCGGAGGATCCGATCACGCGCCAGGCGGGGTCCGCGGCGGTGGAGCGCTCCACGAGCGCCGAGGTCGAGCCGTCGACCGGCTCCCAGGCCAGATCGACGGTCCCGGTCGTAGCGTCGGCGGACGCGCTCGGGGCGAGGGTCGGCGCCGGCGGCACGTCTCCCGACGGTGCGGTGGGCACCACGACGACCACATAATTCATGCGATTCCCGCCGGCGTTCGGGCCGAGGACCACCTCGTCCCCGGCGGCGACGTCGCGGGAGAACAGCTCCCAGCTGACGGGTTGGGTGTCGGTCAGTTGCAGGCCCGTGGGCTCGTAGTCCTCCGCGAGCCAGGCCGGCTGCTCGGGGATCCGGGTGTCGTGGGCGACGTACACCCGGGCGTCGGCGGCGGCGTGGAAACGCAGCGTGTCCTCGGCGCCCGAGGCGCGGGAGTCGACCGCGGTGCGGATCCATTCGGCTCCGCGGACCTCGGCAGGTATCTCGGCGAACGTGTAGTCGGGCCGGTCACCCGCCACCACGTCACCGACCTGCAGGTCTTGGTGCACAGACCAGTTCGCGGCGTTGTCCTGGCCGTTCCCGGAGTCGTCGTTGACGATTCCCCCGCGGACGATCTGGCCGTCAAGGGGTGCCAGGGGTGCAGCGGGCTCCTCCTCGATCGGGACGGTCGGCGGCTCGAAGACCTCACCGTCCCAGGGCACCGGGGTCATCGGATAGCCCTCGGGAAAGCTGGGCGCGGCCAGCTCGTTCAGGTATTCCTCGAGGTTCGTGTACCCGTCGCCGTCGGCGTCGTGGTTGCGGTCCTCAGGGTCGTGGGGATCCAGCTGGTTCCGGCGCTCCCACAGGTCGGGCATGCCGTCGCGGTCGGTGTCCTTCGCCGGGGCCGCCTCCTCGATCGGGACGTAGCCGCCCACGTCGTCCTGGTGGTCGATGATCGCGCCGGTCTGCTCGCGAACGCTCGTGATCACTCGCTCGTCCAAGGCGTCGCGGACGAGCGAGGCACCGGCGTGGTCCAGGACCATGCCGTGCGCGTCGATCGCCTTCTGGGTGTGCACCGGAGGATAGGCGAAGCGCTCCTCGACCACCACGGCGGGGCGCTCCTCCTCGAGGATCTCCTCGCCGCCGACCTCGCCGTCGAGCACTCCGTTGCGGTTGCCGTCCACGACGTTGCCGTCGAGGTGGACCTGGTAGTTCTCGTTGCCGCGGACGATGGCGTCCTCGGGGCTGGTGGAGTTCACGCCGGCGATGAAGGTGTTGCCCACGACATTGCCGTACCCCTTGGTCCCCGATTCGCCGCCGGCGACGTAGGGGTAGTCGCCCCAGTTGTAGACCGTGTTGCCGACGAAGTCCATGACGCCCTTGGTCTTCGGGTTCCGGTCGTTGTTGTGGGCGTAGAGGTTGTGGTGCATGGAGATGGTGTTCATCTCGACCAGCCCGCCCATCGAATGGGTCAGTAGCCCCTCGGAGATGATCGACCACTGCACTGTGATGTTCTCCGAGGTCGGGTTCTCGTAGTCCTTGGACTTGATGGACAGCACCTCGTCGGTGCCCCAGGAGAACGAGGAGTGGTCGATGATCACGTTCTGGGAGTTCTCGACGTACATCGTGTCGTCGTTGACCCCCGGATGCTTCCCCATGCGGAAGCGCAGATGTCGGATGACGATGTCGTGGCTGTCGACGATGCGGATCGTGTTGCCCATGAGCGTTACTCCGCCGCCGGGGGCAGTCTGCCCGGCGATCGTGATGTTCGAGGCGTCCTGGACGATGATCTGCGGGATCTCCAGGGTCCCGGAGACGTCGAAGACGATGGTGCGCGGGGTGTCGCCGCTCGTGGTCAGGGCGTGGTGGAGGGTCCCCTCACCGGTGAGCTCCGTGGAGGTCACGTGGTAGACCTCGCCGCCGCGGCCGCCGGTGGCGGCGTAGCCGAAGCCCTCCGCACCGGGGAAGGCCGGCAGCGCGTCGGGCGCGGGGGCGTCGGCGAGCGCGGGGGCGCCAACGCCGAACAGGGAGGCCAGCAGTGCCATGGCCGCCGCGAGGGTGGTCAGACGGCGGCCGCGGGAGTGACGGGATGGGCTGACCGGGCGGGGAAGGGGACGGTGGGTGGTAGGGCGATCGGACATGCTGCGTACCTCGCTGTACGTCGTCGGGATCGGGGATGGACGGGCGGAACCGAGGAGGCGGGCGGCGGAGTCGAGGGCGGGCGGAGGATTCGAGGGGCGGGCGGGGGACAGGAGGATGAGGACGGTGCTCAGGGGGAGACGGCGAAGCCCTCGGCGCGGACGTCCCAGTCGCGCGGGAAGCCGGGGCAGGCCCGGGGCGCCGCCGGGGAGTTCGTCCCAGCGTGGTCCCAGCCACCGGCCATGAGCGCGACGGCCGTGAGCAGACCGCCGTTGCCGGGCAGGTAGAGCGGCAGGGAGCCGGTCTGGCGGTTGTGGCCGCTGGGCAGCACCGTGTTCTTCCCGGTGTCGGTGAGCAGGAGGTCCACCGCGTCCTCGCCCCGGCCCAGGCGGGCGGCGGTCATCGCCATCACCGGGTAGTCCCAACCCCAGGTGGAGTCCCAGTCCCAGGACTGCAGCACGTCCTCGAGGGTCGCGGCCATGATCGCGGGGTCGATCCGGTCGGTCTGCGGGAGCACGCCCAGGGCGCATAGCATCGAGGGGTGGTCCTCGCGAATCGTGTACGGGTCGACCGCGATCGCGGGATAGACGCCATCCCGCGGTGCCGGGGCGACCAGGAGGTCACGGACCTCGGCCCAGGCCTCCGGGACGGGCAGGCCCAGCCGTTGCTTGAACTCGCAGGCCCGCTCGAGCGCCCAGTGCCACTGCACCAGTTCGAAGGTGGGGTTCCGCACCGCGGTGCGCATCCCGCCGTAGCTCTCCTGCGCGGGGATCAGCGGCGGCCCCAGCTCGGCGCCGTGCGCGGTGCGCAGGGCGAAGGACGCCATGAACTCCGCGGTCTCGGTGAGGAGGTCATCGACATCGGCCAGGAGTTCGGCCTCCTCCACGCCCTCGGCGCGTCGCAGGAGCTCCACGAGATGGATCAGATGGGGCTGCTGCCAGATAAGGAACGTGCCGATCCCACTCGGGGTCTCCTCGCCCTCGGGGCCGACCTGCTTGGGCCAGCGCGCCCCGGCGAAGCCCTGCAGGCGGGCCATTTCCCGGGCGCGGGGGAGGATCGAGCGGTACCAGCCGAGGCTGCGGCGCAGCAGTTCCGGGCGGTTCCACAGGGGGAAGTGCGCCGCATGCCACCAGTGCATCTCCAGATGGGACTTGCCGCGCCAGGAGTTGCAGACCAGGCCCGTCTCCTGCGGCGGCATCCGGCCGGCGCAGTGGATCGCGGTGAGGAACTGGGAGAGGATCACGCGCCGCTCGAGCTCGGTGGCCCGGGGATCGCTCACGGCGCCCAGATCCAGGGCGGCGCCCGACTCCCAGAAGTCCCGCCAGTGCGCGCGGCAGGCGGCGAGGGTCTGCTCGAGGGTCGGCAGCGGCGCCGTCGTCTGCGGATCCACCGCTGATGGGTCACTCTCGGGCATCAACTCGATGCCCAGCGCGAGGACCTCACCGCTGGTGCGGACGAGGATATCGTGCGCGCCGAGGCGGGTCAGCTGGGCACCGGGGGCGCTGACCACGAGCGTGTACGCGGTGGCGTCGACCTGACGCCGAATCCGCCACAGACCGTCGTCGAGCTGGTCGAGGCGGGTGGTGTGCCGCTCGGGCCGCGTCCAGTCGTGGGCGCTGTGCCAGTCCGCACTGCCGTAGGCGAAGGAGAGGCCGACGCCGAGCCCGGTGCGTAGGCCCGTCGATCGCAGCTGCACGGCGAGGAGATCGCGCTCGGGGTGCACCGCGGTCACCGTCTCGACCCGGTCGCCGTCGACCTCGCAGAGCGAGGTGATCACTCCCTCGTAGAGGCAGAGGTGCTGGCGGATCGGCGTGACCTGCTGCGCAGACAGCGGTGCGCCGTCCCGGCGCAGTCCGAACGTGCCCAGGTCCAGTCGATGCGGGTTGCCGCGCAACAGCAGATCCCGCTCGCCGGTGTCCTGCTCGGTGCCTCCGGCGACCTTCCCCGACATGTCCACGTACGGCACCCGGCCGCGATCGGAGTCGTAGGCGACCAGGGCATCCCGCCAGGTGTATGCCTCCGCCTGGGGCAGGCTGTGCCAGCCCCAGGTGCTCAGGGTCCCCAGCAGGGTGCCCTCGGGCCGGGCCTCGTCCCGCGGGGTGACCGGGTAGGCGGCGGGCAGGGACTGCAGCCCGGTGGCGTCGACCGTGACGGCCAGATCACCGTTGCCGACACCGAGCGGGGAGCGGGGGTCGATGTCCTCCAGCACCACGTCGTGGCGGGAGACGAGGGCACGGCGGTCGATGCTCGGACGGGACATGGAGGGCTCCTGGACGAGGGACGGGAGAGGCCGGGGCCGACGGACGGGCTCAGGACTCCACGAGCGGCAGCTCGCCGAGATCCTCGGGCAGGTCCAGCAGATGGACGGCGCCGTACCCGCGGGCGTCCGAGGAGAAGAGCACCTGTGTGGCATCCGGACTCACCGTGGGATGCACGTGGAGGGCCTGGGTGTGGAAGGAGCCCCGATGGCGATGCAGCAGCCGCGGAGGTGTGAACGCGTCGCCCTCGCGCTGCCACACCATGAGTCGCGGGGCGGCCTTCGTGCCATCGCCGACGATCATCTCGAGGTCCCGGCTGTGGTAGTGCATGGAGCTCTCCACCAGCGGTGCCTCCCACAGGCCGGTGCCGTCGTAGCGCACCGCCCCGTGGAACGGGCCGGTCTGCTCCCGGCCGCCGGTCCAGCCGTGGTACCCGATGGATTCGCCGTCCTTCAACCAGTACTCGTGGCCCACCATCTCCGTGCCCTCGGTGGGGCGGATCGGCGTGGTCTCCCCGGTCGCCAGATCCAGCAGCCAGATCCGATGGTCCACCAGGTGCCATGGCCCCTCGTGACAGTAGGTCAACAGCTCGGGACGGGCCGGAGAGGTGTTCACGTGACCGATCCACGCCCGCTCCTCATGCACCACCTCGGCCTCGCCTCCGTCGACCGGGACGCGCAGGACCTGCGAGAGCGGCTGCGCGGCCCAGTACTCCCGGAAGCCGACGTAGCCGTTGCCCAGATCCAGCGCGAGGCGGTCCGAGAGGTCCTCGCTGTAGCTGATCATCACGCAGGCCCCGTCGGCCGTGACGTTCGTGGTCCCTCCCGCTCCGAAACGTGCCGGTGTCGTGTGCAGCACCCGCTGTTCGAGCGAGTCCAGATCCAGAGCCACCAGGTCGCGGCCGTGCCAGAAGTACGCCTCGGAACGGCGGGGGTTCAGGCTCACCGAGTGGAACAGGTTCGAGGCCACGGTGGCGCCGTCGGGGAGGTCCGTGAGCTGGCGGAACTCGTGGCTGTCGAGGTCCAGGCCGTAGAGGTTCGTCGCGTTCCCGCGGTCGGAGGCGAAGAGCAGTCTTCGGCCGTCGTCGTACCAGCCGGGATTGGTGAAGTACGTGTGGTGGCTGTGCGCCTTGTGGTCGGTGAGCTGGGTGATCCGCACGCCCGTGTCGGGATCGTGGACGGTGCGGGACTCTGCGGGGAAGACGGTGCCGAGAGGCATGGCTGTGCTCCTGTGGGTGGGTCGGTCTGTGGTCAGTCGCGGCCGCGGGAGATACCGGCGAGCTCGATGTCCTCGGCGCGATGGCACGCCGTGCGATGCCCGGGCGTGAGCTCCCGCAGCGCGGGCGCCTCGTCGTCACACAGTCCCGTGCGGGCGTGGGAGCACCGGGTGCGGAAGAGGCATCCCGAGGGCGGATCGGAGGGATCGGGCAGATCATCGGAGCGCAGCGTGCTGCGGTGGCCGCCGCGCCGCTGCGGATCCGGGACCGGGACCGCGTCGAGCAGGGCTTCGGTGTACGGGTGTCGCGGAGCGCGGTACAGCTCGTCCGTCGGCCCCTGCTCGGCGAGCCGCCCGAGGTACATCACTCCCACGTGATCGCTGACGTGCTCCACGACGGAGAGATCGTGGGAGATGAACAGGTAGGTGAGGTCGAACTCCTCCCGCACCTCCTCGAGCAGGTTGAGGATCTGGGCTCGGATGGAGACGTCGAGTGCGGAGACGGGCTCATCGGCGATCACCAGGCGTGGCTGGGTGATGAGCGCGCGGGCGATGTTCAGCCGCTGGCGCTCGCCGCCGGAGAAGGCGTGGGGGTAGCGGCGCATGTGCTCGGGACGGATCCCGACCTTCCGCAGCATCTCCGCGACCTGTTCGCGCAGCTCCCCGCCCCGTGCCCGGCCGGCCACCTGCAGCGGCTCGCCGACGATCTGCTCCACCGTCATCCGGGGGTTCAGCGACGAGAAGGGATCCTGGAAGATCGTGCGGATCTCCGTGCGGTAGGCCTTGAGCTGGCGGGTGGACAGCCTGGCGAGGTCGACGCTCTCCCCGTTCTCCCGGTGATACAGGATCTGCCCGGCGGTGGGGGAGAGAAGTCCCGCGATGCAGCGGCCCAGCGTGGTCTTCCCGCAGCCGGACTCCCCGACCAGCCCCATCGTCTCCCCGAGCCGGATGCTGAGGTCGATGCCGTCCACGGCCTTGACGCTGCGGCTCGCACGACGGAACATCCCGCCGCCGACGGGATAGTGCTTCATCAGCCCCGAGACCTCGAGGATCACCGGCGGCTCGTCCGCGCCGCGCGGCTGCTCGTCGGCTCGAGGGCCCACCGGAGGGCGGGGGCGCGCCTCGGCGCGCGGCGCCTGCGCGCCCGGCTCGGCGGCAGCCGACGGCGCGATCCTCTCGTCAGCCGGCGCAACGGCCCCCTCGTGGCTGTAGAGGTGGCAGGTGGCCTCGTGCTCGCCCCCGAACTCGGTCAGGGGCGGTGCCTGGACGTCGCAGACCCCCTGCATCGCCAGATCGCAGCGCGTGCGGAAGGTGCATCCGCTGGGCCGGTTCTGGGGGCTGGGCACCATGCCCTGCACCGTCGGCAGCGGCTCGCCGCGGCGGCCGCCCTGGGCGTCGGGGATCGAGCGCAGCAGGGCCCGGGTGTACGGGTGCTTGGGGTGGGCGAAGATCTCCTCGACGGGACCGCGTTCCACCACCGCGCCGAGGTACATCACGGCCACCTCGTCGGCGATCTCCGCGACCACTCCGAGGTCGTGGGTGATGAACATCAGCGCCATCCCCGTCTCGGCCTGCAGGTCGCGCAGCAGGTCCAGGATGCGTGCCTGCGTCGTGACGTCCAGGGCCGTCGTGGGCTCATCGGCTATGAGAAGGGACGGGTCGCAGCTCAGCGCGATCGCGATCATCACGCGCTGGCACATCCCTCCGGAGAGCTGGAACGGGTAGGCGTCCAGCCGACCCTGCGGGTCGGGGATGCCCACTCGCTCCAGCAGACTCAGCGCCTTCTCCCGCGCCTGGGCGGGAGTCAGGTCCCGATGGAGCCGGATGGCCTCGGTGAGCTGTGCCCCGACGGTGTACAGCGGGGAAAGGCTCGCCATCGGCTCCTGGAAGACCATGCCGATCTCGCCGCCGCGCACCGCGCGCAGCTCCTCGCTGTCCTCGTCGAGGGACGCGAGGTCGACCGGGTCGCGACCCTCAGGCGTCCACAGGATCTCGCCGTCGACCACGCGGCCCGGCGACTCCACCAGCTGCAGCACGGAGCGCGCGGTCGCGGACTTCCCGCAGCCCGACTCGCCGACCACGCACAGCGTCTTTCCCGGATGGACGGTGAGGTCCACCCCGTCGACGGCCTTGATCGAGTGGTCGGGGGTCTCGAAGTGGGTCTCGAGCCCTCGGATCTGCAGCAGCGGACGCTCGCCGGGTGCGAGGGCGAGAGTGTCGGCGGCTGGTCCGCTCTGGGTGGCATCGGGCTCAGGGTGCATGGAGGTGCTCCGTCGTCGTCGCGGAAGGGGTCAGTTGCTGTAGGGGTCCGCGGCATCCCGGATGCCGTCGCCGAGGAAGTTCATGGCCAGGACGGTCACGACCACTGGGATGCCGGGCAGCAGGATCCACGGCGCCGTCGAGATCGCCCGGACGCTCTGTGCCTGTTCGAGCAGCACTCCCCAGCTCACCGTCGGTGCCTGCAATCCCAGTCCCAGGAACGACAGGCCGGTCTCGGCGAGGATGATCGCGGGGATCGACAGGGAGAGGTTCGCGATGATGTGGCTGGTGAAGGAGGGCAGCATGTGCCGGAACATCACTCGCTGCTGCGAGCAGCCGTCGGCGATGGCCGCCTGGACGTACTCCTCGCCGCGGACCGCGAAGAACTTCCCGCGCACCTCACGCGCCATGCCGACCCACCCCACCAAGGAAATGACGATTGTGAGGGCGAAATACCGCTCGAGCGGACCCCAGTTCGGGGGAACCGCCGCGAATAGCGCCATCCACAGCGGGATGGTCGGGATCGACATGATCAGTTCCATCAGGCGCTGGATCGCGGAGTCCAGGCGGCCTCCGACGTAGCCGGAGATCCCGCCTATCACCACCCCGAGGATCAGGGAGAAGAACACGCCCACCAGGCCCAACGACATCGACACCGTGGTGCCGTGGATCATCATCGAGAGCAGGTCGCGGCCGCTCGCATCGGCCCCTAGCAGGTACATCGGCCCGACTTCGGGATCGGTCGGGCCGATCAGGTGGCGGTCCATCGGGATCAGCCACAGGAGCTTGTACTCCGCGCCCTGGACGAACATCCCCACGGGGATCGTCGTCTCCGGATCCGTCGCGAACTCGAGCTCGAGAGTGGCGGGGTCCTGGGTCAACGTGAGCCCGTGGACGTGCGGGCGGAAGGCGCCCTCGTCGAACAGCTCCAGGCGCTGCGGCGGGGCGTAGGTGTAGTCCGCGTCGTGGTACGAACCCGGGTAGGGGGCAAGGAATGGTGCGAACAACGCGACGAGGTAGATCGCCAGGGTGATCACCCCGCAGATCTTCGCGACCTTGTGGCGGGAGAAGGCCTGCCACATCAGCTGCCACTGCGAGGCGACGGTGAGATCTCCGGTCTCGGGGTCGTCGGGCAGCGGCGGCTCGTCCAGTGCGGTGCCTGCCGGTGGCGGTGCCAGGGGTTCAGCCATCGGGGACCTCCTCAGTATCGGAACCGGACGCGCGGGTCCAGCCACGCGAGGGCGAGATCGGAGATCAGGGTGCCGATGACTACGAGCACGGCACTGATCAGGAGGATTGAGCCGGCCAGATACATGTCCTGGCTCATCAGGGCGTTGAGCAGGAGCGGGCCGGTGGTGTTGAGGTTCAGCACCTGGGAGGTGATGGCATCAGCGGCGATGAGCCCCGGCAGGATCCAGCCGATCGTGGAGAAGAACGGGTTCAACGCAGCGCGTACGGGGTACCTGATCGTCAGGCGATTACGCTTCATGCCGCGGGCACGGCCCGCTGATACATAGGGTTTGCGCAGTTCGTCCAGGAGATTGGCGCGCAACACACGGATGTTCCCCGCCGTGCCGGCGGTACCCCAGATGACGATCGGTATCCAGAGGTGGGCGATCAAGTCGCCGACCTTCGCCAGGCTCCATGGCGCATCTCGATACTCCGGGGAGAGGAGCCCGCCGACGCTCTGGCCGAAGTACGTCAGGCCGATCCACATCAGTACCAGGGCGATCAGAAAGTTCGGCACTGCCAGGCCTAGGTAACCGAAGAATGTAAAGGCGTAATCCGTGACCGAGTACTGACGCAGGGCCGAGTACACGCCGATCGGGAAGCTGATCGCCCAGATGAAGATGAGCGTGAGCAGGGAGAGCGTGATCGTCAGGGGAAGGCGCTCCATGAGCAGGTCGCTCACCGGACGGTTGTAACTGAAGGACTCCCCGAAGTCGAGGTGGAGGACGATGTTGGTGATCCATTTCCAGTACTGCACGTACCACGGATCGCCCAGTCCGTAGCGATCGCTGAGCCGCTCCAGCTCCGCGGCGTCCAGCGGCTGGTCGCCGGCTGCGGCGAGCGAGGCCTGCACGGTGGTCAGGTAGTCGCCCGGCGGCAGCTGAATGATGAGGAACGTGATCAGGGAGATCGCCCAGACCGTCGGGATGAGGATGAGGACGCGTCGACCTATGTAGCGCAGCATTGCTAAATCAGCCGAAGTACCAGGTCGGCGGATCGATGTGGCCTGGTGTGAAGTAGAGAGGCGACTCCGGGTATGTCTCGACAACGTTTCGCAGGTGGTTCTTAGCGATCGCATAGCCGTCGCCGGGCAGCACTGTGCCGATGGCGTAGAACTGCTCCTTGGAGATCGCGAGGATCTGCCGGAACAGTTCCTTGCGCTTGTCTGCATCGGGCTCCAGCGGGATCTGGCGCGCGAGATCCATCTGCTCAAGCACCTCGGCGGGCGGCTCCACGGCGTTCTCGCCCGAGCCGTCACTCGTGTAGTACTCCGCCCACTTCACGGCGTAGTTGGACTCGCTCCACGACGGGAACCACCATCGCAGCTCGTCCATTTCGGTGCGATAACCGCCGTCACCGCCCCAGGTGTTGGCATCGTGCTGGTTGGCCGCGGCGGTCTTGCGATCGTAGAACAGGGTTCGCTCAAGAGGATTTACCGTGGCCTTGATCCCCACGGACTCCCAGGTCTGCACAACCAGCGCCATGGCCTGGCCGTGCTGGGCGGCATCAGCCGTCACGTCCACCTGGAAGGTGAGGCGTTTCCCGTCCGGGCGCAGCCGGAAGCCGTCGGAGTCCTTCTCGGTGAGCCCTGCGGCATCGAGGTGCTCGCCCGCCAGGTCGAGGTCGAACTCGGTGTACTGGGTCGCGAACTCCTCGTCGAAGAACTCGGACTTCGGGCTGGGCGCGGCCTGGTGCGGTTGCCCCTGACGCTGGTACACCGTGTCCCGAATGTCCTCCCGATCGATGGCATGGGACAGCCCGATGCGGAAGTCCTTGTTCTGGAAGATCTTCCGCAGCTCCTCGTCGCGATGGTTGAGGTTCAGAGAGATAACCATCTGGTTCATCGAGGTGTTCTCGACGGTGAGGAACCGGAAGTCCCCGGACTCCCGGGCGTCGGCGAGCACCGGTCGGTTCGGGTCGGTGGTGAAGTTGCGTCCGTGCATGTCGATCTCGCCGTTGACTGCCTTGAGCAGCATGACCTCGTCGTTCTGGACGATCTCGAACTCGAGGTGGTCGATGAAAGGCAACTGCGCGCCCGCGTCATCGGTCTTCCAGTAGTACGGATTGCGCTCGGCTGTGACAACGGAGCCCTCGTTGAGCGGGCTGGTGAGACGCCACGCAGTGAGAACCGGCAGCTCGATGTTGTTGAAGTACGCCTTACGATCGCCCCAATAGTCCGTCCAGTCGCCCATGCCGGCCTCCTCGGCGAGCTTCTCCGCCTCGGGGTTCAGATCCGGGAGAAACTGCGAGAGGTAGTGCTTGGGCCAGCCCAGGAGGTTCTTCGGCTGCTCGCCCCGGCTTGCGGTGACCAGGAAGTCGCCGCGGGGCCCCGGGTACTTGAGAACGACCGTTGAGTCGTCGACCTTCTCCGCCGTGCAAGGCTCGCCGTTCGCGGTGAGGAACTCAGGAACGGTGGGGTAGAGGGTGTCGTTGAAGTAGACGTCCTGGATGGCGAACAGGACGTCGTCCGCGGTGACGGGCTCGCCATCGGACCACCGCATGCCACGGCGCAGGTGGAGCGTGAACTCGGTGCCCTCGTCGTTGACATCCACAGCCTTGAACGTGCCAGGGAGTCCGAACTCGTCGAGCTGTTGGCTGGCGCGGACGGTGGGCTCGTAGTGGATGAAGCGATCGAGCCATCCGCGGTCCTGGTCGAGGACCACCCCGGCGAAGGTGCCGCCGTAAGGGCCGTACTCCGGGGTGGCGACCACCAGGCGGTCCTCCTCGATGGGCATCCGCTCGTCGAGTGGAGGTAACTCCCCGGCGTCGACCTTCTCGGTGAGCATCGGGGATTCTTGGGGTCGATCGGGGTCAGGGGTCGTGTTGCGAGCGGCGCCGCCGGCCTCGTCGGAGCCGGATGGCGAGCAGGCGACTATCAGGCCGCTGAGTCCGAGGGCGCCGCTGCCGGCGACCAGCCGACGACGGGATAGGACGGCGGGGTGAAGAACGGTGGAGTCGGGCACGACGGGTCCTCCTTGACGGGTGTGCCAGCGCCATGAGTCGTTTCAATCTTGAACGACGTGAGTCTGTGTGATGCGACGGGACGACTCTCGGCGATGAGGGATCGGGTGTCTCGCAGTGCCGGAAGTAGACCATGGTCTCAAGGCAGGCGTCAACAGCAAGCGTTTGCCGGATGTATCGCCATCCTTTAGCGGAGACTCGTTGACCTGCGGTGACGTCGAGCAAGCCCTCCGGAAATTGACATACCTGGCGGCCGCGGGGAGTCGTGCGGCGGTCGCGTCCTCGGGGTGACGTCAGATCGTCGAGCCGCGCACGACCAGGTGGGGCGGGACGGTGAGCTGGCGCGCCGGAATCGGCCGACCCTCCACGAGGTCCAACAACATCGATCCCGCCAGACGGCCGATCTCTCGAAGGTTCTGCTCGATGCTGGTGATCGCCGGAACGGTCGCCTCCGACATGGTGGTCCAATTGCCGAAACCGGTCACGGCCACGTCTCGGGGCACCGCTCGTCCGTGGGCGACCAGCCTCTCCAGTGCACCCCGGGCGATCTGGTCGGAGTCGCAGCACACGGCATCGATCTCGTGGCCGGCGGCCAGTGCGATGTCGATGGCTCGGCGACCCCACGCCTCGCTCCAGTCCCCGTGCATTGTCCCGCGCACCAGGGCGGAGCCTGCACGCTCGGCGACCGCCCGTGCCTTCGGGGTGGCGGTGCGGGAGGAGCTGGGGCCGGCGACATGCAGGATCCTGGTGCGGCCCAGTTCCAGGAGATGGTCGATGGCCAGGCCCATCGAGGCCCTCCGATCCGTGATGACGGCGTGCTCGGCCGGCTCTCCGGGGGTGTCGAAGGTGTAGACCGTGGGGATGTCGGTGCGCAACGGGCCCTCGAGGCCGTGCGGGCGGTTGGTGACGATCAAACCGTCGACTTGGCGCTCCTGAAGGGCGCGCAGCAGATGTTCCTCGCGAATCTGGTCCTCACGGGTGTCGCTGAGAATGACCGACATCTTTCCCACGGCCAGGGAATCCTCGGCGCCCATGAGGATCGGCATCGAGAAGCGCCCGTAGCTGTCGGTGGTCAGGAAGCCCACGGTGTATGTGCGCCCGCTCGAGAGGCTCCGGCCCCTCGGGTCCGCCACGAATCCGAGTCGATCGGCGACCGAGCGCACGTGCGTCCGGGTCGATGCCTTGAGCGTGCCGGTGTTGTTGAGTGCCTTGGAGACGGTCCCCACGGAAACTCCTGCGGCACGAGCCACATCGGTGATGCGGACGCGATCGGTGGTGCTGGGCCTGGGCTGCATGCATGAACAATACGCCCGGTGAGGCGAGTGCGGAGGAATCCGACCGGCATGCGGAAAACGGTTGCGCTACGTCCGCCCCGGGCGGCGGGGGCGCCCTGGGGCTCGGCGCCCCGGTCATCTCGACGGCACGGGACCGGTCGAGTCGCGCCAAAGGATCTTCGTGATCGAGGGTCGGTCCATGGCGGGCGTCTGGCCGTGCATGACCCGCAGCAGCTCTCCGAGCAGCTCTGCGCCGAGCCGATGGTGATCGATGGAGACCGTCGTGAGGGAAGGGGTCATCCAGGCGCCGAGAGGCATATCCTCCCAGCCCGTCACGCTGAGGTCCTCGGGCACCCGCCACCCGCGCTCGGCGGCTCCGTGGATCGCGCCCGCGGCGACCAGGTCGTCGGCGGCGAGCACAGCGGTGACGGCGGTGCCCGCGGGGAGGTCGAGGAGAGCCGCGCGGGCACGCGAGGGATCCCAGCGGCAGTCGATCACCCCGGCGGAGCGCAGCCCGCGCTCCTCGACGGCGCGCACGAACGCCTCGCGACGGCGCTGGGACGAGGGGTGGCCGTTCTCTCCGGTCAGGTGCAGCAGCTCGCGGTGCCCCAGGTCGGCGAGGTGGTGGACGAGCTCGGCCATGCGGGATGCGTCCGAGAGCGGGCCCACGCCGCGCAGTTTCCGGTCGTAGACGGGGGCGGAGGCGATCGGCACGGTGCCCCGCCGAGTGCGGTCGGCCTCGGGCAGGTCGGTGAGGGAGAGCACCGCCTCGTAGAGGCCGGAGTCCGCGAGTTCCACCACGCGACCGCCGTGCAGCTCCCCAGGAGGGAGGGTCACCACCTCCACCCCGTAGCCGGCGTCCCGGGCGGCGTCGTTCGCCCCGCTGAGCACCTCTAGCGAGCTGCGGGCGTACCCGGCGGGAACGATCAGCGCGAGGCGCCCGGTGGAGCGATTGCGCATCGCACGCGCCACCAGGTTCGGCCGATAGTCGAGCTGAGCGACGGCCTCATCGATGTGCGCCGCGAGCATCGGGGAGACGGTCGGGTCCTGTTTGAGGCGCCGCGAGACTGTCTGGTGGGAAACGCCGGCCAGGCGCGCCACGTCGCGGATGGTGGGGCGCCGGACATCGGCCATGGGTTCTCCTGGGACGGCGGCGGGTGGATGGTGCGGAGGTGAGGCGCAGCTCGGGGGGCATGGCGCAGCTCGGGGCACGGTGCCCACGTGTCGGGTCACGATCTCACAACGGGTGACCGTTCATCCGATCTCGAACGATCGTGTCGCGAGTGACAGCCTCATAGGCCGTCACAGTGCGGCGGGACAGGACTCGGACTACTGATCTGCGAGGTCAAGACAGTTCCGCCGCTCGATGCACCGTGTCGTGCCGGCATACGGTGAGATGTTCAGTGAACGGTCACTCGGCAATGCCGGGATCGCGGCCCAAGCGTCGGTCCGATGGAGTTCCGGGAAAGCGGTTGACTCTCAGTTTGTAACGGTTCAACATGTGACGCAGATTGCCCGGGCCCAAGGGAGCGGCCGCGGCCGGAACGGACCAGGAGACTCGTCGATGAGTACCGAGCTGTACCGCACTTCCCTGTCAGCACCCTCCGACCTCGTCGACTGGACGGTCGAGGGCCCCATGGCCGCGTCCTTCCCCGCGGGCCGGCTCCGCCTGGAGTCCGCCGCTGATGCCGCGGCAGGACAGGCCGCGAACTTCGTTGCCTGGCTTCCCGTCACCCACGCCGGGGACGTGCGCATCAGCTTCCGGTTCCGGCCTCTGCACGAGCCGGGCCTGGCCATGGTGTTCTGGGCCGCCCGTGGCCGCGGCGGCGAGTCGGTGCTCGACCCCTCCCTGCCGACCCGGACGGGGGAGTACGACCAGTACCACTCCGGGGCGATCGACGCGTACCACCTCTCCTACTACCGGCGGAAGTGGGCCTCCGAACGCCGGCTGCACACGTGCAACGTCCGCAAGAGCCATGGGTTCCATCTCGTCGCTCAGGGCGCCGACCCGCTGCCCGCCGCACTCGACGCCGACGATGATTACCTCATCACTCTGACCTGGGCCGATGCCACGGTCACCTTCGAGGTCGATGACATCACCTGCCTGAGCTGGACCGATGACGGCACCGTCGGCGGGCCGGCCCGAACCGGTGGTGCGATCGGGCTGCGCCAGATGGCCCCGTTGATCGGCGAGTACCGCGACCTCACCGTGGAGGCGATCTGAGATGACCAGAGCGACCGGTGCGCTCTCGGCAGCGACGGACCTCGTGCTGCGAGCCCTCGTGATCCAGGGCCTCTGGGTCCTGGGCACCCTGGCCGGCGGCATCGTGCTGGGATGGGCACCCGCGACCATAGCCTCGGCCGATGCGGCGGCCCGGGCTGAGCGCGGAGAGACCATACGCCTGGCCGTCGCGGCGCGGACCTGGCGGCGCGTGTTCCTTCGTGCTCAGCTGAGCCTGGGCCTGCCCGGGCTGCTGCTCGTGCTCGCGCTGCTGACCGCAACCGCCACCGGCATCCCACTGCTTGCCCGGGTCCCCATGCTGCTGCTCGCGACCATCCTGCTGGTCGCTCTGCTGCACATTCCGCAGATCGAGCTTCGCTATGACGTGCCCGCCACCCGCGTGTTCGGGCGGGCAGTGGTGCTCTCCCTGGCGCAGGCTCCGATGTCGCTGCTGATGGGCGCGGCACTCGTGCTCTGGGCAGGTGTCCTGTACAGCATTCCCGGTCTGGCGCCGTTCCTCGGGATCGCGGTACCGGTGCTCATCGCCCACCATCTCGTCTCCCGTTCGCTCGAGCGCAACGAGCGCCTGCTCGCCGAAGCCTCCGCGCCGAAACCGGCCTCCTCAGCCGTTCGCCGCGGATCACCGTCCGAGACCCGTCCCACAGTCCCCGCGATCAGCTGATCGACCCCGTGCTCGGGCGGTCCACCCTCCGGGGCGCTCCGTCCGGGCTTCATGTCCCCGGTCCTCCCGGATCGGCCCCTCCCCGGGCGGCGCACTCGCCCCGCCCGACGATGAAAGGAACAACGATGTTCACACGACGCACTCTCCTCGGCGGCGCGGCCGCCGGCGCCACCGCCCTCGGCATGACCGCCTGCGGAGGCGGCTCCGGAGGCTCCAGTGAAGAGATCACCACGCTGAAGATCATGGCGCCGCTGCTCTCGGAGACGGCTCCCGACCCCGAAGGACAGCTGCAGAAGGCGGTCGAGGAACTGGTCGGTATGCCGCTGGAGATCAACTGGGTCCCGAACTCCAGCTACGGCGACCGGGTCACGGTGACCATGGCCTCCGACGACATCCCCCACGTCATGGTGCAGACCGGAAAGACCGCCGAATTCGCCCAGAGCGCCGAGGCCGGCGCCTACTGGGACCTGACCGACATCCTCGGCGACTACCCGAACCTGACCCCCGAGAACAAGGACATCGCGCACGGGGCCAGCATCAACGGCAGGACGTACGGCATCTTCCGCCTGCGTGACGCGATGCGCGCGGCGATCAGCATCCGCAAGGACTGGCTGGACAACCTCGGCCTGGCCGAACCGGAGACCACCGATGACCTGCAGGAGATCGCCCGAGCCTTCACCGAGGACGACCCGGCCGGGGACGGATCCTCCACGACCGGGCTCATCATCCCGGCGTGGGACGGGTACGGCAACAACGGCCCCTACGACCTCTGGGAGACCTGGCACGGGACCGCCAACGTGTGGAAGGAGGACGGCGGGTCGCTCTCCCCGGCGTTCCTCGCCCCGGAGTTCGTCGAGGCGAACCGGTCGATGCGGGCCATGATCGAGGCCGGCCACGTCAACACGGACTTCGCGACCATGGACGCCGCCACCTGGAACGAGCCGTTCTTCAACGGGCAGGGCGGGCTCATCGCCGACGTCAGCTCCCGCGGGCTGCAGCTGCTGGGTCTGTTCAAGGACGCCGATCCGGACACCTACGGCGAGAAGGTGACCATGGTCGGCAACCTCAAGAACCCCGACGGCACCATGTGGGCGCTGCCCACGCCGGGCTACTCCGGGTACGTCTCGATCCCGAAGGCCGCCGTGCCCACCGAGGCCCAGCTGGACACGGTCCTCACGGCACTGGACAAGCTCTCCTCCAAGGAGGGGCAGGACCTGCTGAACAACGGCCTCGAAGGCGTGAACTACACCGTCGAGAACGAGCAGTCCGTCGCAATCGAGAGCGAGGAGGCCTCCGTCGTGGACAGCGACGTCTCGGCCTTCGCCCAGATCGGGACGCAGTCCAACGGGTACCTCGGGTACCCCACTGCCCCGGCGGGCGAACCCGAGAAGGAGCTGGACGAGAAGCGGCTCGCCTTCCACGAGGCCGACATGGAGCACGCGGTCTTCAATCCGGGCGCTGCCTACATGTCCGAGACGTACCTGCAGAGCGGCGCGGTCCTGGACCAAATCGTCGTCGACGCCCGTCTGAAGTACCTCGCGGGACAGCTCGACGAGGCCGGACTCGAAGCCGAGCTCGAGCGCTGGACCAGCAGCGGGGGCCAGCAGGTCATCGACGAGATGAACGAGCTGTACCAGGCGGACCAGTGAGTGCGTCCCTGCAGAACCCGATGTCGGCGGCCGCGATCAAAGACGCGGCCGCCGACGCCCCCGCCCCGCCACGGCGACGGAAGTCGCTTCTGAAGCGGCTGCGCCGTGCCCCGATGCTGTACCTCATGCTCGTTCCGGGCGTGCTGTACTTCGTGATCTTCAAGTACGTGCCGATGTACGGCGTGACCATCGCGTTCCAGGATTACCTTCCGTTCCTGGGCATGCAGGACAGCCCATGGGTGGGCCTGAAGCACTTCGAACGACTCTTCAGCGGGCCGGACTTCGGGCGCCTGCTGAGCAACACCCTCATCCTGGCGTTCCTCAATGTGGTGATCGCCTTCCCGGCACCGATCATCGTGGCCCTCATGCTCAACGAGCTGCGCAAGCAGCTGCTGAAGAAGTTCATCCAGACGGCGATCTACATCCCCCACTTCCTCTCGTGGGCGATCGTCTCGGGCCTGACATATCTGCTGTTCGCTCTCGACGGCGGCCCGATCACGGTGCTGTTCGAATCCATCTTCGGGATCCACGCCAACTTCTTGGCCGATCCGGACTGGTTCCGGCCGCTGATCATGGCCCAGACCCTGTGGAAGAGCACCGGATGGGGCACGATCATCTACCTCGCCGCACTGGCAGGAGTCGACAAGCAGCTCTACGAGGCGGCCATGATCGACGGCGCAGGGCGGTTCCAGCAGCTCCGCCATGTGACGATTCCGGCCATCATCCCGACCGTGATCATCATGCTGATCCTCACCATCGGCAACTTCCTCGACACCGGCTTCGAACAGATCTACATGCTCACGAACTCACTGAACCGCGAGGTGGCCGACGTGTTCGACACCTACGTCTACTTCATGGGCATCACCAACGGTGCATACAGCTACTCCACTGCGATCGGGCTGTTCAAGTCGGTCGTCGGCCTGATCCTCATTCTCGGGGCGAACTGGCTGGCGAAGAGATACTCCGAATCGTCCCTGTTCTAGGAGCCCCCGATGCGCATCAACTACAACGGTCCGAAGGACCGGATCTTCGACGGCGTCAACATCGTGCTGCTGCTGGGGTTCGCGACCCTGACGATCCTGCCGTTCCTCTACGTGCTCGCCGCCTCATTCGCCTCCGAGTCGGAGATCGCCGCCCGGCCTTTCTTCCTGTGGCCGAACGACCCGTCACTGGAGACCTACCGCTACATCTTCTCGACCGACACGTTCATCCGCTCGCTGCTGGTGACGATCGGCGTGACGGCGGTGGGCACGCTGGTCCAGATAAGCCTCACTCTCCTGATGGCCTACCCGTTGTCGGATCCGAAGCTCGTGGGCCGTGGGCTGATCATGCGCCTGGTGCTCTTCGCGATGCTGTTCTCCGGAGGCATGATCCCGCTGTTCCTCGTGGTCAAATCGCTGGGGCTGCTCGATTCGTACTGGGCGCTGATCCTGCCGCTGGCCATCAACCCCTTCAACCTGATCGTGGTCCGCACGTTCTTCCAGCAGCTGCCCCACGAACTGCGGGAAGCCGCCGAGATCGACGGGGCTCACGAGTTCACGACGTTCTGGCGGATCATGCTGCCGCTGTCGAAGCCGGTCATCGCGACCTTCTCGTTGTTCTACGCGGTCGCGATCTGGAACGACTTCATGTCGCCGCTGCTGTACATCTCCGACAGCTCGAAGTGGACCCTGCAGATGTTCGTCCGGCAGGTGACGATCTCGACGGATCCCTCCACCACCATCGGCAATCTCGACCCGAACTACGTCCCGCCCGCCGAGGGGCTGAAGTTCGCGGTCATCGTCATCGCGACGCTGCCCATCATGTGCGTCTATCCGTTCCTCCAGAAGCACTTCGCGAAAGGAGTGATGATCGGCTCCGTGAAGGGATGAGGCCAGGACGCCATGCTGTCCGCTCCCGGGCACCGCCCGGCGTCCGTTCGCCGTAGAGCCCCTCTCCCTGCAGCCCCACAGCCACCAGTCCACCGGCCCTCCGTGAAACGTCCGCCCCCATCCCTGTTCTCCCCGTCCCCGGAATGTCCCTCCCTTGATCGGAGCAATGATGCAGATCAGACGAGCAACCCGAGCCGCTGCAGCGGCAGTCCTGACCCTCCCGCTGGCCGTGGGATCCGCAGCGTCCGCCCTCGCCGGCACCGCCCCGTCGGTCACTTCCTCCCCCTCGGCCACCTCACCGGCGGCTCCGGCCCCGTCGGGAGCCGGGATGACGCCCGGCCGGACCTCCGGCCCACCCCGCGACGCCGAGCGCCTCGACCGTGCACCGGTCGCCGTCGCCTCCGACGAGGGGACGTTCCTCAGCTGGCGCCTGCTGGGTGATGAGTCGATGGATACGGCCTTCCACGTCTACCGCGACGGACAGCGCCTGACGGACGAGCCGATCACGGACTCGACGAACTACGTCGACGCCGAAGGCACCGCCGAGTCGGTCTATCGCCTCGCGCTCGAACGCCCGTCAGGGGAGGTCTGGGCGAGCGAAGAGTTCACCACCTGGCAGGACCAGCACACCGACATCCCGCTGGACAAGCCCACCGGCGGCACCACGCCCGACGGCGTCGACTACGAGTACCGCGCCAACGACGTGATGATCGGCGACCTCGATGGGGACGGCGAGCTCGAGTACGTCGTGAAGTGGGACCCGACGAACTCCCAGGACAATTCGCGGGACGGCCACACGGGCAACGTCCACCTCGACGCCTACGAGCTCGACGGCACTCAGCTGTGGCGCATCGACCTCGGTGTCAACATCCGCGCCGGGGCCCACTACAGCCAGCCCCAGGTCTACGACCTCGACTCCGACGGGAGCGCCGAGGTGATCGTGAAGACGGCCGACGGCACCACCGACGGCGCCGGCACCGTGATCGGCGACGCCCAGGCGGACTACCGCGATGCCGCCGGTCGCATCCTCGAGGGTCCGGAGTACCTCACCGTCTTCGACGGGCAGGAGGGCACGACGGTCGACACGATCGATTACACCCCGCCCCGCGGCGATCTCGAGGACTGGGGCGACGACTACGGCAACCGGGCCGACCGGTTCCTCTCAGGGGTGGGCTACTTCGACGGCAAGCACCCCTCGGTGTTCTTCGCCCGCGGCTACTACACCCGCGCCGCCATCGCCGCCTACGACTTCGACGGCACTAACCTGACGCAGCGCTGGATGTTCGACTCCGACGATGCCGGCAACGAGGACTACGCAGGCCAGGGCAACCACAACCTCGCCGTGGCCGACGTCGACGGCGACCACCGCGACGAGATCGTCTACGGCTCCGCGACCATCGACGACGACGGCACCGGACTGTACTCCACCGGCCTCGGCCACGGGGACGCGATGCACGTCAGCGACTTCGACCCCAGCCGCGACGGCCTCGAGGTGTTCGCCGTGCACGAGGACATGAGTGCCAGCGGCAACGTCGGGGCGACCTTCCGCGACGCCGCCACCGGAGAGGTGCTGTGGTCGGTGCCGGCCCAGACCGACACCGGCCGCGGAGCCATGGCGGACATCGATCCCCGCTACGAGGGCGCCGAGGGCTGGAACGTCGGCCAGGACGCCGAGTGGGACTCGCCCCAGGGCTCGCTGCGCTCGGCGAGCGGTGACCTGATCGGCACCGACATCCCCGCCGCGAACTTCACCGCCCTCTGGGACGGCGACCTCAGCAGCGAGATCGTCGACCACGAGTTCGACGACACCACCCGCACGGGCGATCCCGTCGTCTACGAGTGGGACTACGAGAACGGCCGGGAAGTGCCGATCTTCGAACCCGACGGCGTGGTCACCAACAACGACACCAAGGGCAACCCGGCGCTGCAGGCGGACGTGCTGGGGGACTGGCGGGAGGAGCTGCTCTACCGCACGGACGACTCCACCGCGCTGCGCCTGTTCACGACCACCGATCCCACCGAGCACCGGCTGCGCACGCTGCTGTCCGATCCCACGTACCGCCTGGCGATCGCGTGGCAGAGCGTGGGCTACAACCAGCCGCCGCACACCGGCTACTTCCTCGGTGAGGGCATGGAGACCCCACAGGCCCCGAAGCTGAAGTACACGACCCCCGCGGAGAAGCCCGAGCGGGTCTCGGCACCGGGCCAGGCGAGGAAGGACCGATGAGCGACCGCGTCCGCCTGCGATGGATCGACTCCCGTCCGACGCACCAGGCACCTGTCCCCGTCCAATGGGGCGTGCCCTGGCCCCGCGGCACGCTCACCGATCCCGGCACCATGGTTCTCCGCGAGAGCGGCGAGACCGGCTCCACGCCCGCCCCGGCCGACACGTGGGTGACCGCGCGCTGGCCCGACGGGTCGGTGAAGTGGAGCGGACACGCCGCGCTCGCCGGCGGGGGAGAGGACCTGGAGCTGGTTCCCGCAGGCTCAGGCACGACGGTGGCCGGCGGCCTCGGCACGACGGACCCCGCAGGCCCTGAGGCTCCCGAGGTCGCCACTGTCCTGTCCATCACCGAAGCCGACGGCGAGATCACCGTGGACACCGGGGCGATGCGGCTCGAGGTCGCCGCGCACCCCGAGGCGCCGATCCGGCGCCTGCTGATCGACGGTCACGAGGTCGGTGTGGACGGCCGGATCGTCGCCTCCTCGACCACCAGCGCGGACCCGTCGGCCCCACGTCGCTCCCATACGGTGCGCACCACCGGCGTGGCCGTGGAGCGATCCGGCGCGGTCCAAGCCGTGCTCCGCCTCGAGGGCCACCACGAGGTCGACGGCCAGCAGGTGCTGCCGTTCATCCTGCGCCTGTACGCCACCGCCGGCTCCACCCGACTGCGGGCCGTGCACACGGTCATCTGGGACGCCGATCCGCAGCAGCTGTTCCTCACCTCGCTCGGTCTGCAGCTCGGCGTCCCCCTGCGGGCCGCAGCGTACGACCGGCACGTGCGCCTGGCCGGTTCCGAGGGTGGCTTCCTCACCGAGGCGGTCCAGGGCATCACGGGGCTGCGCCGTGACCCCGGACCGGAGGTGCGTGCCGCACAGATCGCCGGTCGCCCCACCCCGCCGCTGGAGACCTGGGCGCCGGAGGTCAGCCAGCGCCTGCGCTACGTCCCCTGCTGGGATGAGTGGACCGTGCGCCAGCCCACGGAGAACGGCTACGTCGTCTCCAAGCGCACCGACGCCGATCACCCATGGGTGCGCTGCGGCGGGGGCGGGCGCAGCGCGGGATACGCGTATGTCGGCGACATCCATGGAGGCATCGGGCTGGGCCTGCGGGACTTCTGGAAGCTGATCCCCACCCAGCTCGACGTCACCGGGGCCCGTGGCGACCGCGCCGAGCTGACGGCGTGGCTGTACGCACCCACCGCCGAGCCCATGGACCTGCGCTTCTACCACGACGGACTCGGTCAGGACACCCACGCCCAGCAGCTCGACGCCCTCGAGATCACCTATGAGGACTACGAGCCCGGATTCGGGGACGCCCGCGGCATCGCGCGCACCCACGAACTCGTCCTGGACGCCTTCGCGGCCACCCCGTCGGCCCCCGAGCTCTCCGCCCTCGCGGCTGCCAGTGCGCTGCCACCGCAGCTCGCTGTCACGCCGCAGCGCCTGCATGATGCCCGGGTGCTGGGAACCTGGGCGCCGGTGGACCGCTCCACGCCCCAGCGGGCCCACCTCGAGGATCGTCTCGTGTTCCTGCGCGAGTTCTACCGGGACCAGGTCGACCAGCGGGGCTGGTACGGCTTCTGGGACTACGGCGACGTCATGCACTCCTACGACCGAGACCGGCACACGTGGCGGTACGACGTGGGCGGATTCGCCTGGGACAACTCCGAGCTCTCCCCGGACCTGTGGCTGTGGACGGACTTCGTGCGCAGCGGTGACGCCACGGCCTACCGTCTCGCTGAAGCGATGACACGGCACACCGGTGAGGTCGACCAGTACCACCTGGGCCGCTTCGCCGGCCTCGGCACCCGGCACAACGTGCAGCACTTCGGGTGCAGCGCCAAGCAGCTGCGCGTCTCCAGCGCCGTCTACCGCCGTCACTTCTACTTCCTCACGGCCGACGAGAGGGTGGGCGAGCTGCTCGACGAGGTCGCGGAATCCGAGGAGGCTCTGCTGCGGGTCGACGCGACCCGCAAGGTCCGCTCGGACGCGTACGACCCCGACCGCCGGGCCCTGGCGATCGGCCTGGGCACGGATCTCGGGGCGCTGCTGGGAGCCTGGCTGGCCGCGTGGGAGCGCCACGGCGATGCCGAGGCCGAGCAGAAGCTGCGCAGCGCCCTGGCCGGGATCGGCCGGCTGCCGCAGGGCTTCTTCACCGGGGAAGCACTGTGGGACCTCGAGACCCGCCGCTTCGACACTGAGCGCGACCGGGTCTCGGTCTCCCACCTCGCCGCCGTGTTCGGCCTGGTCGAAGTGGTCTCTGAGCTCCTCGAGCTGATCGAGGACGAGGGTTTCGCCCGGGCGTGGGACGAGTACTGCCGCTACTACCTCGCGCCGCCCGAGGAACAGGCCGAGCGCTTCGGGGCACCGCTGACCGGCATCTCGTTGATCCCCGCCTACAGCCGCCTGCTGGCCGCGCACGCCGCGGCCACGGGGGATGAGGACGCGGCCCACCGCGCCTGGGATGCCTTCCTGCTCGGCCGCGGCGACCAGGTCAACACCGATTCCATGGTGGGCCAGCCGCGCTGGGACATCACCCACGTGGACGGCCCCACGGTGCTCGAACCCGTCGACGAGGCGGTGTTCCTCGGCACGAACGGCGCCGCGCAGTACGGGCTCTCCTCCATCGCGAACCTCGCTCTGATCGGCGACCACATGCCCGAGCGGATCCCGTATCTCGAGGAGGAGGGGCCGAGCCCGGCGTACGGTGGCCCGGCCTCCGGAGACCACGGGAGCCCGCGATGACCTACCACCTCGCCGGGGACTCGACCGTGGCGGCGTGCCCGCCCGAGGAGTATCCGATGTCGGGATGGGGCCCGTGCCTGGCCAGCCAGGTCGACACCCCGGTGCACAATTACGCCCGCGGCGGAGGCACCACCGAATCCTGCCTGCAGCAGTACTGGGACGACCTGCTCGCCGAGGTCGCAGTGGGCGACACGGTGGTTATCCAGTTCGGCCACAACGACCAGAAGCAGCCCGAGCTGCTCGCTGCGCGCGGCGGGTACACCCAGCGCCTGCGCCGAATGACCGCCGACGTCCACCACCAGGGAGCCGTTGCCGTGCTCTGCACTCCGGTGGAGCGCCGCCATTTCGAACAGGGGCGCATCCTCGGCACGCATGGCGAGTATCCCGACGCAGTGCGGGATCTCGCGGCAGAGCTCGAGGCTCCCCTGATCGACCTGCAGGTGTTCACTGCGTGGCTGTACGAGGACCGCGGCGCCGAGGACTCGATGCGGCTGCTCAGCCACTACCCGCCGGGGATGTACCCGCAGACGTACCCGGACGGTCTCGCCGACAACACGCATTTCAGTCTGCTGGGTGCCCGTACGGTCGCTGCTTTCGTGGCCCGCAGTCTGCGCGCGATCGAGCGGCCGGGCCAGCGGAGCGCCGTCCCCGACCCGAGCAAGGAGACCCGATGACCCTCACCCCTGACCATCCCCGTCCTGGCGACCCGCTCCCCGACCTCGACACCCTGCTGACCACCACGGACGCCCGAAGCCCCTCCCGCTGCTGCTTCCTGCTCCACGTGCGCCCCGAGCGGCTGGCCGAGTACGTAGAGGTCCACCAGCGGGTATGGGAGGAGATGCGCGAGGCCCTCACCGCGGCCGGGTGGCGCAACTACTCCCTGTTCCTGCGGCCGGAGGACGGCATGGTCGTCGGCTACTTCGAGGCCGACGACGTCGACGCCGCCCAGGACGCCATCGCCCGCACCGACGTGGCCGCCCGCTGGGAGGAGACGATGGGGGAGTACTTCGCCCCCGGCGGCGGCGACAAGCAGGTCCTCCCGCAGTACTTCTACCTGCCCTGACGCCCGCCGCAGGCGCCGCGGCGACCACCCGCGACCCCCTGGGATCCCGGCCCGAAGACCCGGGCTCCCGCCCCGAGCACTCGAAGGAGAGACATGCCGGATGACGACCGAGCCGCGACGGACGTCGCCGGGCCCCGGCCCGGAACCGTCCACGGCTGGAAGGCGACCATCGCCGTGGCGATGTCGAACTACATCGAAGCCGGTTCCATCATCGCCCTGGCCACCAGCCTCACCCTGTGGCAGGAGTTCTTCGGCTTCTCCGACTGGACCGTCGGCCTGGTCGCCGCGCTGTCGGCCAACGCGTTCGGCGCCGCGATCGGTGCCGCGATCGGCGGTCCGCTCGGTGACCGCTACGGCCGGAAGTTCATCTACACCTACGACCTGGTGCTCTACATGGTCGGCACCCTGCTGGTCGTGTTCGCCACCCAGGCATGGATGCTCGTGGTGGGCGTGGTCCTGACCGGCATCGCCGTCGGCGCCGGAGTCCCCGTCGCCTGGACCTACATCGCCGAGCAGGCACCCCGGCTGCGGCGCGCACGGCACGTGGGCACCGCCCAGCTCGCCTGGTCGCTGGGCCCCGCCGTGGTGTTCGCGATCGCCACCGCGCTGGTCCCCCTCGGTGTGCTCGGAACCCGGATCGTCTTCGCCCACCTCTTCGTGATCGCCCTGGTCACCTGGTGGGTGCGGCGCGGCCTGGCGGAATCGACGATCTGGACGGCGCAGAAGGACGATCGCGACGCGGCCACCGCGCGGGGCGAGACCGTGCGGCATCGGGGGCTGCGCGAGCTCCTCTCCCACCCCCGCAACGTCAAGGCCCTGCTGTTCCTCATCGGCGTCTACACCCTGTGGAACACCGTGGCCGGCCAGATGGGCATCTTCATGCCCCGGGTGTATCAGACAGCCGGTGTCGAGAACCCCGCGAACCAGAACCTGCTGCAGGTGCTGCTGTGGACCATGACGGTCGTGGCCACCTACTTCGGATTCATGCTGCTGGGGGACAGGATCGACCGGCGCCTGCTGTACGGCATCGGCGCCGCGCTGGGGATCATCGCCTGGGTTCTGCTGGTCTTCACCCACGTCACGATGCCTTTGCTGATCATGTTCGCCGTGATCTGGGGCGTCTCCGCCGGCATCGGCGCCCAGGCGTTCTATGCCCTGTGGACGGCCGAGATGTTTGCGACGCCCTACCGCGCCAGCGCCCAGGGCGTGCTGTTCTTCATCGCCCGCATCGCCGTGGGACTGCTGAGCTACTTCTTCCCGACGCTGCTGGCGCTGCAGGGCGTGGCATTCGTCGGCACGATCATGATCGTGCTGCTGGTCGGCTCGCTGCTGATCGGGGTGATCGGGGCGCCGGACACGCGCGGCAAGAGCCTCGAGCAGATCGAGGAAGAACGCTACGGAGCGCGGGTCCAGCCATGAGAATGCCCAGTGAGGCGCGGGCCGCGCAGCGTCCCGCCGAGAGGAGACAGTGACCGTGAACACCACGTCGACGCAGGTCATCAACCGCAACGGAGCCTGGTGCTGGTTCCAGGACGAACGCGCCCTGGTCGATGCCGAGAAGGGGTTCCTGGTCGTCGGCTCGGTCGCCTCCGGCGGCGGCGAGCACGGCCACCGGCGCGGGGGAGATGTGGATCTGACGGTCGTGGACCTGGCCTCCCGGCGGGCCGACGTCGTCACTCTGCACCCCGGCCTGGAGGCCGATGACCACAACGCCCCCGCGCTGTTCCACCGGCCCGACGGCCGCTGGCTCGCCGTCTACACCCGGCACAAGAGCGACCCCTTCACCCGCTGGCGGGTGAGCGCCCCGGGCGACCCCACCACGTGGGGTGAGGAGCGGACCTTCGACTGGAGCGAGCACACCGCGGGCGGCGGCGTCACGTACTCCAACCTGCGCGAGGTCGACGGCCGCCTGTACTGCTTCGCCCGGGCCGTGAACGACGATCCCTGCGCCCTGGTCTCCACCGACCACGGAGAGAGCTGGCAGTACGCGGGCCGGCTCGTCGGCCGCCCCAAGATCGGCTACGTCAACGGCTACGCCCGCTACGCGGACGGGCAGCGCGGCCTGCACCTCCTGGTCACCGACCACCACCCGCGCGACCACGACAACTCGATCTACCACGGCTATCTCTCCGGCGGCCGGCTCCACGACAGCCGGGGCCGCGCGCTGGAGTCCCCGCTGCTGAGCGAGCCCGCCCCGGATCAGGCGCTGCTGACCACGGTCCTGGAGGCCGGCACCGAGCTCGGCGGCGCACGCCTCAGCCACGCGTGGACCACAGACCTCCGCGAGGCCGACGGGACGCTCGCCGCCGTGATGACGGCCCGCGCCGACCACGTGGCAGCGCCCGATGGCTCGGATCTCGGCCGCAACGTCGAGGTCCCCGACCTGCGGTTCGTCTACGCCCGCCTCGGGGCTGACGGGACCTGGAGCACCTCGCCGCTGGCCAAGGCAGGCCCCGGACTGCTGCCTCACGAGCAGGACTACACCGGCCTGGCCGCGATCGATCCCTACGACGTCGATACCGTCGTCATCTCCACGCCCATCGACCCGCGCGATGACGCCCGCCTCGCCCGGCGCGAGCTGTTCGAGGGACGCACCGAGGACGAGGGCCGCAGCTGGCGATGGACCCCGCTCACCCGGGACTCCGAGGTCGACAACCTGCGCCCGATCATCGCCCCCGGCGACCCGGAGACCACGCATCTGCTGTGGTTCCGCGGCGACATGCGCTCCTCACAGGACTACGACTGCGAGATCGCCCTGCGCAGCACACCACGGCGCCGCGCGAGGTCCGAGGAATCGGCTCCCGCCGCGGAGACCGCTACCGCGGAGACCGCCACCGCGGAGACCGCTACCGCGGAGACGGCCATGGTCGCGCGGCTCAGCACGCTGCGCGGCCACGCCACCTGGGACGAGGCCGGGCAGGACGCCCAGCGCGCCTGGGAGGCCCCGTACGGGCCCGCCGAGCAGTGGCCGCTCACCGTGGAGGACCGCCTCCTGCCCGGGCCGCACGGCCGGGTGCCGGTGCGGCTGTACACCCCGCAGGCCCCGGCCACCGGCCCACGCCCCTGCCTGGTGTGGCTGCACGGCGGCGCCTTCGTCCACGGCGACCTCGACATGCCCGAGGGCGACCACGTGGCGCGCGGCGTCGCCGGCCGGGCCGACGCGGTCGTGGTCTCCGTCGACTACCGCCTGTGCGATCAGCCCGACGGCACACCCGCGCGGGAGTTCCCCGACGGTCCCGGCCCCGTCCATGCCCCGATCCCGCTGGACGATGCGTGCGCGGCCATGGCGTGGGTCCGGGAGAACGCCGAGAGCGTCGGCATCGACCCGGCCCGGATCGCGATCGGCGGTGCCAGCGCGGGCGGTGCCCTGGCCGCGACCGCGTCGCTCCGGCTGGCCGAGGAAGGCGCACCACCGGCGGCGTCCCTGCTGATGTACCCGGTGGCGCATCCGCTGATGCCGGAGGCGACCCCCGAGGAGGCCGAGGCGCTCGCCGCCACGCCGGAGATGCTCAGGTTCCCGCCCGAGAGGATGCGGGAGATGTCCGAGAACTATCTCGGCGGGCCGCTGCCGGAGGCGAGCCCGTACGAGTTCACAGGACTGGCGAGCCGCGAGCAGCTGGCCGTGCTGCCCCGCACCTACCTCGAGGCCGACGAGTTCGACGACCTGCGCCTCAGCGCCCGCCGCTACGCCGAGCAGCTGCGCGAGGCCGGGGTCGACGTCGAGTACGTCGTCCGTCGCGGCGTCTCCCACGGGCATCTGAACAAGGTGGGCCTGCCGCAGGCCTTCGCCTCGATGGACGCGATGGCCCGGCTCCTCGAGGAGCTGTGAGCGGTGCGGCGCCGCACGCTAGGCAGCCGGCGCCGCGATCCGTCGGCCCCACAGGGACGCGAGCAGGTACGGCGGGACGGACAGACCGCATGCCAGCGTGATCGGCGCCAGCAGCCACAGCGGGCACAGCGCGATGATCACCGCCGGCGCCAGCAGCGCCCGCCCGAGCCTCGTGGCCAGGGCGCGGGTCGCTGCCAGGGTGAGCTCGGAGCGCGTCGCGCCAGCATCCGAAGCCAGGGCGACGTACGCGCTGATCCAGGCCAGCAGCACCCAGAGCACCGGCACCAGCAGTCCCACCAGGAAGGTGCGGGGAGCCGGGTCCAGGGTCGTCACCAGCGCGCCGTTGCCGAGGACGGCGAGGAGCAGCAGCCATGACCCGGCGGTGACAGGCAGGTCGCGCTGCCAGGTCACCGCCACGTGCTTCAGCACCGAGCGGAACGCCGAGTCCTGGTGCTCGTCCATCCCGGTCAGCACGCGCGCGGCGCCGGCCAGGCCGGGCACCAGGGCCAGCACGCTCAGCGCCGCCAGCAGGGCGGCCCAGTTCGCGGCGATCACCGCGGCGGGCACGACGAAGAAGCGGACCAGCCCGTGATAGGTCGCGGCCGGACGGGCGCTCACTTGATCCCCGAGGCGGCGAAGCCCTGGACGAAGTAGCGCTGGAAGACCAGGAACAGCACGATCATCGGGACCGCCGCCATGGTCGTGCCGGCCATCAGCAGATGCCACTCTGTCGCGGCCTCGTCCCGGAAGGAGGAGATCCCCACCTGGATCACGCGCAGATTGTCGGAGGAGGTCACCAGCAGCGGCCACAGGAAGTTGTTCCATCCCGCCTCGAAGCTCAGCAGCGCCACCGTGAGCAGGCCCGGCTTGATCAGCGGCGTGATGATGCGGGCGTAGATGCCCAGCTCCCCGACGCCGTCGATCCGTGCCGCCTCGATCAGCTCGCTCGGGGTCGAGACGTAGAACTGGCGGAACAGGAACACCATGAAGGGGGAGACGGCACCGGGGACGATCAGTGCCCACCAGGTGTCGATCCAGCCGGTCCCGCCCTGTCCCAGGAGCGAGTTCCCGCCGAACAGCGGCATGTGGCGGGCGATGAGGAAGACGGGGATGACTGTCGCGTAGAAGGGGATCATGATGCACGCGACCATCCAGCCGAACACGTACTTCGAGAACCGGAACGTGAGCTTCGCGAGCGCGTAGCCGCAGGCCGAGGCGAACACGACGTTCAGCACGGCGGCGCTGGTGGCCAGGATGAGGCTGTTGCGCGCATAGATGGCGAACGGTGCCTGGGAGAGGGCGTCGGTGAAGTTCGCCGGCCGCAGATCCTGGGGGATGAGCGGCATCGGCATCTTGGCCAGCTCACTGGGATCCCGCACCGAGGACAGTGCCATCCACAGGAACGGGGCGGCCATCACCAGCGACGAGACGATCAGGAACGCCAGGATCAGGCCATTGGCGAGCGTCTTCTGCCGCCGCAGGCTCGCCTGCCTGCCCGGTGCTCGACCGGTGGTGGGCGGGGCCGGCGCGGGAGCCGGACCGGGAGCGGGGGTGATCGTCTCAGTCGCCATCAGAACCTCCGACGATGCGGCGGGAGAGGAAGGTCAGCACGACCAGCAGCAGCAGGAGCACGACCGACTGCGCGCTGGCCAGGCCCATCCGGAACTCCTGGAAAGCCGTCTGGTAGATGCGGTAGGTGACCACGGACGTCGCGTTCGCCGGGCCGCCCTCGGTGAGGATGTAGATCAGATCGAAGGTCTGGAAGTTCGCGATGATCGAGGTGACCAGGATGAAGAAGGTCGCCGGGCGCAGCATCGGGATGGTCAGCCGGAAGAACTTCTGGACGAAGCCGGCTCCGTCGATGTCGGCGGCCTCGTACATCTCCTGGTTGATGCCCTGGAGCGCGGCGAGGTAGATGAGCATCTTCAGCCCGATGCCCTGCCAGATCGTCACCAGGATCACCGCGGGCAGGGCGAGGCTCGGATCGGTGAGGAACGGCAGCGGCTGGATGCCGATCAGGCCCAGCACGGTGTTCATCAGCCCGCTCTCCGAGGGCGAGTAGATCCACAGCCAGATCATCGCCACGGCCACGGTCGCGGTGATGTGGGGCAGGAAGATCATCACCCGGAAGATGCCCTGGGCCGGCATCGCCCGGTTCAGCAGCACCGCGAAGACCAGGGCCAGGAACATCGAGATCGGGATCCCGACGCCGGCGATCACGATGTTGTGCATGATCGAGCGCCAGAACAGCGTGTCCGAGAGGATCCTCGCGTAGTTCTCCAGGCCGACGAAGCGGGCGCTGGTGATCACGTCGTACGAGGTGAAGCTGAGAACCGTGGCGACGATGATCGGGATGCCGATCCACAGCAGGGTGTGCAGCGTCGCGGGGGCCGCCAGCAGCATCCCCCAGCGGGCCTCGGCGCTGCGCGGCCCCGTCCGCCGGGACGTCGGGCGGGTGGCGTGCTTCGTCGCAGCGGGGTCGGGGGTCGGGGCGGTGAGCGTGGCGTGCGTCATCTCAGAGCTGTCCGATCGCGTCGTCGCAGAGGGTCTGGATGTCCGAGAGCATCTTCGTGACGCTCTTGCGCCCGGTGAGACAGCCCTGGATGTGGGGTTCGAGGTTGCCGCGGATCGCCATCCAGGCGGCGGAGCCGCCCTCGGCTGCGCCTGCGCGCTCGAGATTCTCCAGCGCGAAGGTCGAGAGATGGTTCGAGGCGATCTCCGGGGTCGCGGGGATGTCCGGGGTCGGGGGGATCTTCGCGGTGGCGGCGTTGCCCTGGGCGAGCATCTCCGGGCTCATCAGGTGTTTGACCAGTGCCGACGCGACGGGCTGGTTCTCCGTCAGCCGGCTCACCGAGACCATCGTCCCGCCCTGGAACATCACCGGATCGACGCCCTGGGCGCCGGGCAGCAGGAACATGCCGACCGCGCCGTCCTCGGTCAGCTCCGGCGTCATCTCCGCCCACTGGTTCCAGATGCCGGTGCTGACCAGCTGCATCGCGGCCCTGCCCTGCTGGAAGGGGGAGGGCTGACCCTCGGCGGCCTGCAGGCTGTAGTCGACCGAGCCATCGGCCATCCGGTCGAGGATCCACTGCGTGCACAGCGCGCCGGGCTCCTCGGTCATCATCGTGGTCAGGCCGTCCTCGCTGAACTGCCGCCCTCCGAAGGCGTAGAGCAGATGGATCCAGGCCTGGCGGATGCTGGTGGTCAGCAGATCCAGGCCCACCACTCCGTCGCCGGTCAGCTCCTGGGCCGCCAGGGCGAGTTCGTCGAGGTCGCGGGGCGGTTCGGTGATCCCGCGCGCCTCGAACAGCTCCGGGTCGTAGACCAGGAAGCGGCAGTCCAGCCCGACGGGCAGCGAGTAGTGGCCCCCGTCGTAGGTCGTCGCGATCAGCACCGAAGGATCCAGGCCCAGGCTCTCGACGTAGTCGGTCGGGATCTGGCCGAGGATGTTCTTGTGGGCGAACGGCGGGGTCCATCCCACCCCGGACATGATCACGTCCGGCACGAGACCACCGGCGATCGAGGTGGACAGCTTCTCGTTGAGCTTGTCCCAATCCGTCTGGTCGACGACCACGTCGACTCCGGGGTGCGCCGCGGTGAAAGCTCCGATCATGTCGTCGAACTGAGGTCGGGCATCTCCGACGAAATCGGGGGTGACGAGCTTGATGCTGCCCGAGAGCTCGGCATCGTCGGCGCTGAAATCTATCGGTCCCTGAGCGAAGGAGTCCGGGTCCGCTCCGCAGGCCGCGGCGCCCAGGCCCATGGCCGAGGCACCCGATCCGGCCAGGAGCGTTCGGCGTGACAACATCGTCGCGGTCCTCTCATCGGCGAACAGGTGGTCACCGGTCCCGCGGGATCCGGGACGGCTGGCCGTTGCCGTCCGCGCGGTCCTCGCACGACCCGTGCGCGGCTCCCGTGGCGGTCGGCTACGACCGTCTGCTCCACCTGCTCCGGTGTGAAGCGGGACACGCGCCCGGCTACCCTCCGATGTTTGACCGTTACCGGCTTGTGATTGCCACAAGTTGCCCCGGTGTCCGATAGGCCGCGCCGAGGCCTCAGGCCCCGAGCAGGCGCTCGACGTAAGCGTTCGTGAACTTCCGGCCCGGATCGAGCCGGTCGCGCAGGGCGAGGAAGTCCGGCAGGCGCGGGTACTGCGCCCGCACGGTCTCAGGATCCAGGGTGAACACCTTGCCCCAGTGCGGGCGCGGTGCGAACGGGGCCAGGCGCTCCTCGATCTCCGGGAGCAGTGCGTCCACCTCTGCCGGCAGCTGCTTCCACGTGAAGTGCACGCACGCGCTGTCGCGCTGGTAGGCGGGGGAGAGCCAGAGCTCGTCGGCCGCGACGGTGCGCACCTCCGAGGCGTGCAGCAGAGGACGGATCCGCTCACCCAGCTCCGTCACGGCGGCCAGCGCCTCGCCCACCTGCTCGCGCGGGATGAGGTACTCCGACTGGATCTCCTCCCCGTTGCTCGGGGTGAACTCGAGCCGGAAATGGGGCAGGCGTTCATGGGACGGGCCGGGCTCGCCGGTCTGGTCGGTGGTGAAGTCCGCCGGCATGCCCGGCAGCGGGTGGACGGCCTCCAGGGCGCGCCGGCCACCGAGCCACGTATCGGGCAGCGGATCCTCGACGGCGGCGGACTGCTTGACCCAGGCCTGGGCGATGCGGCCGTCCCAGTGGTGGAACAGGCTCACGCTGTACCCGCCGGCGAGCATGGCCAGCAGATCCGCCGATCCCATCCGCTCCTCGGGGAAGTCCAGGTGGACGCTCTGGCGCACCTCGAACGCGGGCACCAGGTCGAGGGTCAGATGCGTGGTGATGCCGAGCGAGCCGAGGGCGAGGACCACCCCGCCGAAGATCTCCGGGTCCCGCTCGCGGGTGAGCTCGAGCAGGTCGCCGTCGGCCGTGACCATCTCGATCGACCGCACCGAGGCCGCCAGCGCGCGGTTGCTGTCGCCGGAGCCGTGAGTGCCGGTCGCGCTGGCCCCCGCCACCGAGATGTGGGGGAGCGAGCCCATGTTCGCCAGCGCCCACCCGGCCTCGGCCGCTGCCAGGGCCAGCTCGCCGTAGCGGACGCCGGCGCCGACGCGCGCGGTGCCGGCCGCGGAGTCGATGTCGATGTCCGCGGGCAGCTGCGCCAGGGTCACCAGGTCCGCGTCGCTCGCCGCGATGGCGGAGAAGGAGTGCCGTGTGCCCAGCGCCCGGATCCGCGGGGAGGAGGCCACGAGCTCCCGGAGCTCCTCGAGCGATCTCGGGGCGTGCAGCGGGCCGGGACCGTAGTCGATGGTCCCCGACCAGCTCGAGCCCGGGGCCGTGAAGACCGGCTCGTGCCGGGGCTCGGGAGAGGTCATGCGCTCCACCTCGTCGTGTCGCCGGGCCGGCTCAGAAGCCCTGGCCGAGGCGGTAGAAGACCTGGTTGGTGCGCAGCTCCTGGGCGAAGGAGCGCACGGTCGTCTCCTCGTCGATGACGGCGAGCTCGAGGTCGCCGATCTGGGCGAGGTCCTGCCAGGTCTCCAGGTCCACGGCGTTGCTCATCACGGTGTGGTGGGCGGCGCCGGCGGTCAGCCAGCACTCGGCGGAGGTCGCGAAGTCCGGCGCGGGCTCCCACACGGCGCAGGCGACCGGCAGGTTCGGCAGCGCCTCGTCGGGCTCGACGACGTCGACGACGTTGGCGATCAGGCGGAAGCGTTCGCGCATGTCGCTCATGGCCACCACGACGGCCGGGCCGGCGTCGGCCGTGAACTTCAGCCGCACCGGGTCCTCCCGGTCGCCGATGCCCAGCGGGTGGATCTCCAGAAAGGGCTTCGAGGTGGTCAGCGAGGGGGAGACCTCGAGCATGTGCGCGCCGAG